>NZ_JBHWUR010000009.1:0-157283 GCF_042737755.1 Streptomyces sp. NPDC059994 | reverse complement strand
GCCGTGGACCGATGGTCCACGGCACCCGCCGCTTCGTTACGTACGGCCGGTGGCCCGGGGTCAGTGGCCGCCGCCGCGCTCGTCGCCGTATTCGGCCTCCTCGGCCTCCTTGGCCTGGACCTCCGGGTCGAGGGAGCCGCTGCCGTCGACCGAGCTCAGCGGGGTCCGCTCGGCGACCTCGGTGGGGGCCGGGGGCTCGACCAGCCAGTCCGGGTTGGCCTGCTTGTCCCACCACTTCCACGCGGCGACGGCGCCGCCCGCCAGGATGCCGACGACCAGGAGGCCCTTGGCGACGCGTCCGGCCCGGGCCCGGCGCCGCTGCTTCCTGGCCAGCTTCTCGATCTGGCGCGGGGAGATCTGGCCGCGCAGCGCCGCCAGGGCGGCCGTGGAGCGGGCCATGGCCTCCTCGCGGACCGGCTGGGTGGCGGCGACCGCCTGGCTGACGCGGGGCGCCGTGTAGTCGGCTGCCTGGCGGGCGGCGCGGCGGGAGCGGGCGGCGGCCTCCCGGGCCACCTCGTCGACCTTCGGCGGCACGTGTGGTGCGAGATACGAGTCGTACTGGAGATGCGCCTGGCTGCGGGCCTGCTGGGCGGCCTTGGCCACCTTGGGCGCGAGCCGTACGCGGGTTTCGTGCGCGTAGTGCGCGGCCTGACTCCTGGCCGAGTCGGCGTAGGGCGCCACCACTTCCGCGGCGTGCAGCACGCTCTCCTTCGCCGAGCCGGTCGCGGCGCGCACGCTGTCCATGCGGGTCACGTGATCCTCCTCCTTGGTGGCGGGGTTCAGGGCGGTCCGGTGGGTTGTCGCCGGAATGAGCACAGTGTCGCCTTTCCACCCATCTCGAAATCATGCCTGTCGGACGGGTACCCGGCATGCGAGGAAAGGCATCCGGGTCATGCGGGGCGACTTCGGCCGATGCACGGCACGAGGGCGCGAGGGCGGTGCGAGGGGAGCTCGCGTTCGACGATGTCACGGTTCGCCCCGGGGCGCGCCTGTTCGGCGGGATCGGCGGCACTCGGCGGCGTTTCCTTGCCGCGGGGCCCTCCGTGCGAGGATCGTGGGACGTCAGTGCGGACCAAAGGAAGGCAGACCGTGGCCGAGCAGCTTTACGCCACCCTGAAGACCAACCAAGGGGACATCGAGATCCGGCTCCTGCCGAACCACGCCCCGAAGACGGTCAGGAACTTCGTCGAGCTGGCCAAGGGCGAGCGCGAGTGGACGCACCCGGCGACCGGCAAGCAGTCCACGGACCCGCTCTACGACGGCACGGTCTTCCACCGGGTGATCAGCGGCTTCATGATCCAGGGCGGCGACCCACTGGGCAACGGCACCGGCGGCCCGGGCTACGAGTTCGCCGACGAGTTCCACCCGGAGCTGGGCTTCGACAAGCCGTACCTGCTGGCCATGGCGAACGCAGGGCCGGGCACCAACGGCTCCCAGTTCTTCATCACGGTGTCCCCCACCGCGTGGCTGACCCGTAAGCACACGATCTTCGGCGAGGTCGCCAACGAGGCCGGCAAGAAGGTCGTGGACGCCATCGCGAGCGCCCAGACGAACCCGCGCACCGACCGCCCCGTCCAGGACGTGGTCATCGAGTCGGTCGTCATCGAGTCCCGCGAGGGCTGACCCCGCGCGCCGGACCCGGGGGGCACCGCGAGCCCCCCGAGGAAGCGACACCACCGACGGCACCCGTTCGAGGGGAACCAAACCGCCCCGCTCGTCCGTATGACGTGACGAGCGGGGCGGCGCGGTTGCCGCCCCCACACCGAGTACAAGGAGCCCGATGGACCAGGCGAGCCTGCCGAGCTGCTACCGGCACCCGGGCGTGCAGACGGGCATCACCTGCACCCGCTGCGAGCGCCCGATCTGCCCGGAGTGCATGGTCAGCGCCTCGGTCGGATTCCAGTGCCCGGAGTGCGTCCGCGGCGGCTCGGGCACCGGCCACGCGCCGACGGCCAACCAGCCGCGCACGATGGCGGGCGCCGCGTTCGCACCCGGCGACCCCCATCTGCTCACCAAGGTCCTGATCGGGCTCAACCTCGTCGGCTATCTGCTGCAGCAGGTGATCGGGGACAAGTTCGAGTACGGGTACGAAATGCTGGGGCGGGCCTTCGCGCCCGGGTTCGACTCGCTCCAGGGCGTCGCCGAAGGGCAGTGGTACCGCCTGGTGACGTCGATGTTTTTGCATGGCGGCCCGATGCACATCGCGTTCAACATGCTCAGCCTGTGGCTGATCGGCGGGCCGCTGGAGGCGGCGCTCGGCCGGGTGCGCTATCTGGCGCTCTACTTCGTCTCCGGGCTCGCCGGAAGCGCGCTCACGTACTGGCTCGCCGCCCCGAACTCACCCTCCCTCGGCGCCTCCGGGGCGATCTTCGGGCTGTTCGGCGCCACCGCCGTGCTGATGCGCAAGCTGAACTACGACATGCGGCCGCTGATCGCGCTCCTGGTGATCAACCTGGTGATCACGTTCAACCCCTGGGGCGGGATCGCCTGGCAGGCCCACATCGGCGGCCTGGTGGGCGGCACGGTGATCGCGTACGCCATGGTCCACGCGCCCCGCGAGCGCCGGTCGCTGGTCCAGTGGGGGACGTGCGCGGTGGTCCTGCTGGCCGTTGTGGTCATCGTGATAGCCCGCACCGCCGCGCTCACCTGAACCGGCGGACCCCCAGCTGGGCGGGCACGTGGAGTCGGGCTTTCCCCCAAGGTTGTCCACAGCGCGTGCCGGATCCTGTGCATCCGGTGGGGAACAGCTGTGCCCCTTGTCGCTGACCTGGGTTTTCCCAGGAGAGACAAGGGGCGGGCCGTGGGCCGGTGTGGGAGGGTGCAGTCACACCGGCGTCAACACGGCGGAGGTTATCCACAGATCGTCTGACCTTTTCCCCAGTGTGGATAGCGTTGTGGATAACCCGTGGGCAAGGCTTGACGAGGAGGCTGTGGAGGGGCTATTTCCACTGTGTGGAGACACCGAAGCCGCCGGCGATGAAGCCGAAGCCGACCACGATGTTCCAGTTCCCGAAGGACTGCAGCGGGAGATCGCCCTCGGTCACATAGAAGAGGACGATCCAGGCGAGCCCGATCAGGAAGAACGCCAGCATCACCGGGGCCACCCAGCCCCTGCTGCCCAGCTTGATGGCGGTGGCCTGCTTCGCCGCCGGCGGCGGCGTGAAATCGGCCTTCTTGCGGATACGTGACTTCGGCACGAGGAACACTCCTGTCGATGCGCTGCGTGACCGCGCAGGGAACTGTGGCTGGGCGGCGGCGGAGGGACAACGGGGGATCACTGCTGCCCCCAGGCGTCCGTTAGCGTAGTGCTTCCGTGGCGCCGAAGGAGATAAGGGTACGTTGAGCAATTCCGCCGACTCCCCCGAAGGGCTCCCCGACGAGCCCGCCGGTCCGGGCCGCCGCTTTCGCGCCCGCCCCGTCCGGCTGCTCTCCGCGGCCGTCTTCGCTCTGGCCGGACTCATCTTCGTCACCAGCTTCAACACGGCCAAGGGCACCAACATCCGCACCGACGCCTCGCTGCTGAAGCTCTCCGACCTGATCCAGCAGCGCAGCCGCAAGAACGCCGAGCTCGACCAGTCCACCGCCACCGTCCGCACCGATGTCGACGCCCTCGCCCAGCGCGACAACGGCTCCACCAAGGCGCAGGACCGGCAGCTCGCCGCCCTCAAGGACGCGGCCGGCACCGAGAAGGTCGCCGGCAAGGCGCTCAGCGTCACCCTCAACGACGCCCCGCCCAACGCCACGGCAGCCCCCGGCTACCCCGCCCCGCAGCCCAACGACCTGGTCATCCACCAGCAGGACCTCCAGGCCGTCGTCAACGCGCTGTGGCAGGGCGGCGCCCAGGGCATCCAGGTCATGGACCAGCGGCTCATCTCCACCAGCGCCGTGCGCTGCGTCGGCAACACCCTGATCCTCCAGGGCCGCGTCTACTCGCCCCCGTACAAGATCAGCGCGGTGGGCGATCCCGGGAAGCTGCGCCAGGCGCTCACGGACTCCCGGGCGATCCAGAACTACCAGCTGTATGTGAAGGCGTACGGGCTCGGCTGGAAAGTCGACGAGCACAAGGCGATGACTCTGCCCGGCTACTCGGGCACAGTGGATCTCCACTACGCGAAGCCGGTGGGATAGCGCGGGAGGGGGCGGCCCGGTGCCTGTTGTCTCGGTGCGGCTGGTCGTCAGGACGTTCAGCGAGCTGTGCATCACGGCCGGCGCCCTGATCATCCTCTTCGTCGTATACGTCCTGTACTGGACCGGGGTGAAGGCGGACAGCGCCGCCGACAGCCAGATATCCGACCTGCACCACCAGTGGGCGCGTACCCCCGCCGCGAGCGCGCCCGAGCGGACCGCACCGCCCGCGCCCGGCCCGTACACCGAGGGAAAGCCCTTCGCCGTCATGTACATCCCCAGGCTGGGCAAGGACTGGCACAAGCCGGTGCTCGAAGGGACCGGGGTCAAGGACCTCCAGAAGGGCCTCGGGCACTACGCCACCACCACGCGCCTGGGGCAGCCCGGCAACTTCTCGGTGGCCGGACACCGGCGCACCTACGGCGACCCGTTCAAGGACCTCCCCGAGCTGCGGCCCGGCGACGCTGTGGTGCTCACCGACGGGACGACCTGGTTCACCTACCGCGTCGACAACAAGCCCTACCGGACCGTGCCGCGTGACATAGGGGTCATCGATCCGGTCCCCGCCAAGTCGCCGTTCCGCTCCCCCGGCCGCTATCTGACCCTCACCACCTGCGATCCGGAATGGGGCAGCAGCCACCGGCTGATCGCCTGGGGCCACCTCGACTCCACCTTGTCCGTGGCCAAGGGCAAGCCCCAAGCTTTGACCGGCTGAGCCCCTGTCCGCAGCGCCGACCCTTAGTCTGGTGCGGTAACGATCGTCGGAAGGGACAGCGGACAGCATGTACGGCTGGATCTGGCGGCATCTGCCGGGCAACGCGTGGGTACGGGCGTTCACTTCGTTCGTACTGGTACTGGCGATTGTCTATGTGCTCTTCCAGTACATCTTCCCGTGGGCGGAGCCGCTGCTGCCGTTCAACGATGTCACCGTCGACCAGGGCATGGGAGCGACCCGATGAGCGCACGCGTTCTCGTCGTGGACAACTACGACAGCTTTGTCTTCAACCTGGTCCAGTACCTGTACCAGCTGGGCGCCGAGTGCGAGGTGGTGCGCAACGACGAGGTGTCCCTGGAGCACGCCCAGGACGGCTTCGACGGCGTGCTGCTCTCGCCCGGCCCGGGCGCGCCCGAGCAGGCCGGTGTCTGCATCGACATGGTCCGCCACTGCGCGGCGACCGGGGTGCCGGTCTTCGGCGTCTGCCTGGGCATGCAGTCGATGATGGTCGCGTACGGGGGCGTGGTCGACCGGGCGCCCGAGCTGCTGCACGGCAAGACCTCGCCGGTCCTGCACGAGGGCGCCGGGGTCTTCCAGGGGCTGCCCTCGCCGTTCACCGCGACCCGCTACCACTCGCTGGCCGCCGAGCCCGCCACGCTCCCCGCGGAGCTGGAGGTCACCGCCTGGACGGCCGACGGGATCGTGATGGGGCTGCGCCACCGGGAACTGCCCGTGGAGGGCGTCCAGTTCCACCCCGAGTCCGTCCTGACCGAACACGGCCATCTGATGCTCGCCAACTGGCTGGTGCGGTGCGGGGACACGGGAGCCGTCGAACGGTCGGCAGGCCTGGCCCCGGTGGTGGGCAAGGCCGCGGCGTGACGGCCGTCCGGCCCGAGCACGAGTACGACCCGCTGACGGACCCCCTTCCGGCGGGTGGTCACGGGTCGCCTTGGCTCGGGGCGGACAACATCCCGCAGGACCAGGCTCAGCCCCAGGTCCAGGTCCAGGTCCAGGTCCAACCCCAGGCCCAGGTGCGGGGCGACGCCTACGCGCGCGTGGCGGAAGCGGCGGCTGCGCCCGCGCAGGAGTGGTACGCGGAGCCCGCCGCGGACCCCGGCCCGCCTCTCCCCGAGCCCGGCCCGGTGCCCGAGCCAGGGCCCGGCGTCGTCCCCTTCGACGACGCGACCATGGCGCTCAAGCGAATAGCAGAGACGCCCGCACCCCCCACCGGTGGGCGGGCCGAGCGGCGTCGGGCCGCCAAGGCGCGGGGACACCGCGCCCCGGCCGCGCCCGCGCCCGCCGAGCCCGTGGTGAGCGGCCGTCCGCCGACCCGCGCCGAGGCACGCCGCGCCGCCAAGGCGCGCAAGGACAGCGCGGCCGTGGTGGCCAGCCGGGTCATCGGTGAACTGTTCATCACGCTCGGCGTGATGATGCTGCTGTTCGTCACGTACCAGCTGTGGTGGACCAACATCCGCGCCCATCAGCAGGCGGGCAGCGAGGCGAAGAAGATCACGCACGACTGGGCCAGCGGCAAGAAGGCCCCCGGCGCCTTCGAGCCCGGCAAGGGCTTCGCCATCATGCACATCCCCAAGCTGGACGTGGTCGTCCCCGTCGCCGAGGGCATCAACAAGCACAAGGTCCTCGACAAGGGCATGGTCGGCCACTACGGCCAGGGGAGCCTGAAGACCGCGATGCCGGGCGACAGGACCGGCAACTTCGCGGTCGCCGGGCACCGCAACACGCACGGCGAGCCCTTCCGCTACATCAACCGGCTCAAGCCGGGCGATCTGGTGATCGTGGAGACCCAGCAGGCGTACTACACGTACGCGATCACCAGCACGCTTCCGTCGACCAGCCCGAGGAACGTCTCGGTGCTCAAGCCGGTCCCGGCCGGCTCGGGGTTCACCCGGCCGGGCCGCTACTTGACGCTGACGACCTGCACCCCCGAATTCACGAGTACGTACCGAATGATCGTGTGGGGCAAGATGGTCGACGAACGACCGCGCAGCAAGGGCGTGCCCGACGCGCTCTCCGGCTGACGGAACGACAGACAGGTGCGGTGGCAGTGAGGACCGAGCACGACGACCAGCAGACCGACGCCCCCGTCCCGCCACGACCGCGCCGCCGCGGCGTGGTCGCCGGGGTAGTCAGCGTCATCGGCGAGCTGCTGATCACGGTCGGGCTGGTGCTCGGCCTCTTCGTCGTCTACTCGCTGTGGTGGACCAATGTCATAGCGGACCGCGAGGCGGCCAAGGACGGCAAGGACGTCCGCCGCGACTGGGCGAACACCGGCCCCGGCGCCCTCGACACCAAGGGCGGCATCGGCTTCCTGCACGTCCCCGCCATGAAGAACGGCGAGGTGCTGGTCAAGCGGGGCACCGACACCAAGGTGCTCAACGGCGGCGTCGCGGGCTACTACACCGACCCGCTGAAGGCGGCCCTGCCCGAGAGCGGCACCAAGGGCAACTTCACGCTGGCCGCGCACCGCGACGGCCACGGCGCGAAGTTCCACAACATCGACAGGATAAGGACCGGCGACCCGATCGTCTTCGAGACGAAGGGCACCTGGTACGTCTACAAGGCGTTCGCGGAGCTCAAGGAGACGTCGAAGTACAACGTCGACGTCCTCAAGCCGGTGCCGGAGGAGTCCGGCGCCAAGAAGCCGGGCCACTACATCACGCTGACGACGTGCACGCCCGTCTACACCTCCGACTACCGCTACATCGTGTGGGGCGAGCTGGTGCGCACCCAGAAGGTCGACGAGAAGCGCACCAAGCCCGTGGAACTGCGCTAGCAGCCCCTGCACGGCCTCCGCGTACACGGCGTACGTACGGGAAAGCCCCGGCCCTCCTGTGAAGGGGACCGGGGCTTCGCGCTGTGCTGCCGGTCAGCCGCCGGACGGGCCGCCGAACGGGAAGTTCCCGCCGCCGTCCTGGCCCTGGTTCCCGCCGCCGCCGATCGTCGTCAGGACGATCGCCGTGGTGGCCGGGTCGGACGGGGTGTTGGCCGGCGGGGTCTGCGTGGTGACCCGGGCCTTCTCGTCGCTGGAGCTTCCCGGCGCGAACTGGATGTTGCTGAATCCGGCCGCGTTGAGCTTCTCGGTGGCCTGCTTGACGGTCAGTCCGAACACGCTGGGCACCGGGACCGGCACGGGGGTCTGCGGGCCCTTGGAGACCTTCAGGACGATCTGGACGTCCTTGGTCTGGTTGGTGTTGCCCTTGGGCGTCTGGTCGACGACCTGGTTCGCGGGCTTGTTCGAGTCGACGTCCTGGCGGGACACGTTGACGTATCCGAGCGTGCTGAGCTGCGCCACCGCCGCGGTGTAGTCGGTGCCCGTGACGTCGGGGAGCTTGGACGTCTTCTTCTTGGCGATGGTGAGGGTGACCTCGGAGCCCTTCTCGGCCTGGGCGCCGCCCTTGGGGTCCTGGCTGACGACCGTGCCCTCTTCCTGCTCGGACTCGACCGTGGTCGTCTTGAAGGCGAAGCCCTTCTCCTGGAGGAGCTGGATCGCGCTGTCCTTCTTCTTCTCCGTGACGTCCGGCACCTCGACCTTGGGCGCGCCGGTCGAGACGACGACCGAGACGGCGTCGCCCTTGTTCAGCTTGCCGCTGGTCGGGCTCTGGCTGCAGACGCTGCCCTTGGGCTGGTCGGCGCAGGGCTCCGTCTTGGACACGGTCAGCTTGAGGCCGACGTTCGCCGTCAGGGTCTCGGCGGACTTCTGGGTCTCGCCGACCAGCTGCGGCACCGGCACCTGGCCGCTGTCGCCGCCCCCGCCGAAGACCGACTTGCCGATCAGGATGGCGCCGACGAGCACCAGCACACCAGCGAGCACCAGCAGGATCGTCGAGGTGTGCGACTTCTTCTGGCGGCGGCGGGCGGGGCGGTCGTCGTAGCCGTAGTTGCCGTCGTCCGGGTTGACCGGGGGCAGCATGGACGTCTGGCCCGCCGCGTCCGTGGGGCGCAGCGCGGTCGTCGGCTGGTCCTGGGGGCCCGAGGTGTAGGCGTCGTAGCCGCCGTAGCCGGCCGCGCCCATGGCGGCGGTCGCGGCGACCGGCTGGCCGTCCAGGCAGGCCTCGATGTCGGCGCGCATCTCATCGGCCGACTGGTAGCGGTAGTCCGGGTCCTTGACCAGCGCCTTCAGGACGATGGCGTCCATCTCGGGGGTGATCTCGGGGTCGAAGTTGCTCGGCGGCTGCGGCTCTTCCCGTACGTGCTGATAGGCGACCGCGACCGGCGAGTCGCCGACGAACGGCGGCCGGACGGTCAGCAGCTCGTAGAGGAGGCAGCCCGTCGAATACAGGTCGGAGCGGGCGTCGACCTGCTCGCCCTTGGCCTGCTCCGGGGAGAGGTACTGGGCGGTGCCGATGACGGCCGCGGTCTGCGTCATCGTCATGCCGGAGTCGCCCATGGCGCGCGCGATGCCGAAGTCCATGACCTTGACCTGGCCGGTGCGCGTCAGCATGACGTTGGCCGGCTTGATGTCGCGGTGGACGATGCCGGCGCGGTGGGAGTACTCCAGGGCCTGGAGGATGCCGACCGTCATCTCCAGCGTGCGCTCGGGCAGCAGCTTGCGTCCGGAGTGAAGCAGCTCACGCAGGGTGGATCCGTCGACGTACTCCATCACGATGTACGGGATGGAGATGTTGTCGACGTAGTCCTCGCCGGTGTCGTAGACCGCGACGATCGCCGGGTGGTTGAGCGAGGCGGCGGACTGGGCCTCACGGCGGAACCGGGCCTGGAAGGACGGGTCGCGGGCGAGGTCGGCCCGCAGCGTCTTCACAGCGACGGTGCGGCCGAGCCGGGTGTCGTGCGCGAGGTAGACCTCCGCCATGCCACCACGGCCGAGCACCTGGCCCAGCTCGTACCGGCCGCCGAGGCGACGCGGCTCTTCCATAACGTTCCAGCCCTCTCCGTCAGTCCCGACCGCACCCGTGTGTGTGGTCCGGCGGTGTGCTGTTCGCGCATACGCTACCGGGCACCGGTAGTGGATCTGTCCGTGACCGTCAGCTGATACCGGACCGGTACAGGGCGCGAGAGACGTTTCACGTGAAACGAGGACTGTTTCACGTGAAACGTCCCGGGGTTACTTCTTGAGCACTGCCTTCATCACAGCCTTGGCGATGGGGGCGGCCAGACCGCCGCCGGAGATGTCGTCGCGGTTGGCGTCGCCGTCCTCGACGACCACGGCGACCGCGACCGGGGAGCCCTGGTCGGTCTTGGCGTACGAGATGAACCAGGCGTACGGCTTCTCGCTGTTGTTGAGGCCGTGCTGGGCGGTACCGGTCTTGCCGCCGACGGTGACGCCGTCGATGGCGCCCCTCTTGCCCGTACCGTCCGTGACGACGTTCTCCATCAGCGCCTGGACCTTCTGGGCGTTGGCCGCCGACAGCGGCTGGCTCATCTTCTCCGGCTGCGTCTTGGAGAGGACGTCGAGGTTGGGTGCCTGGAGCTGGTCGACCATGTACGGCTTCATCAGCTTGCCGTCGTTGGCGACGGCGGCGGCCACCATGGCCATCTGGAGCGGGGTGGCGCGGTTGGAGGCCTGGCCGATGCCGGCCATCGCGTTCTGCGGCCGGTTGTCCTTGGGGTAGACGCTGGCGTCGGCCCGGACGGGGGTGAAGACCTCGTCGTTGAAGCCGAACTTGTTGGCCTCGTCGATCATCTTCTTGTTGCCGAGGTCATCGCTGATCTTGCCGAAGACGGTGTTGCAGGACCACTGGAGTGCCACCTTGAGGTTGGCGTTCTCGCAGGGGATGTTGCCCTCGTTCTTCAGGGGGGTCGTCGACTGCGGCAGCTGGTACGGCACCGGTGAGCGGGTCGGCTCGTCGATGCTGGAGTACAGCCCGTTCTCCAGCGCCGCGGAGGCGGTGACCACCTTGAACGTGGAGCCGGGCGGGTAGGTCTCGCGCAGCGCCCGGTTCAGCATGGGCTTGTCTTTGTCGGTGAGCAGCTTCTGGCGGGCCTCGGAGTCGGCCTTGGAGTTGCCCGCGAACACCGACGGGTCGTACGACGGCGTCGAGGCCAGCGCCAGGATCGCGCCGGTGCGCGGGTCGATCGCGGCGACGGCGCCCTTCTTGTCGCCGAGCCCCTCGAAGGCGGCCTTCTGGGCCGCGCTGTTGAGGGTGGTGACGACGTTGCCGCCCTGCTTCTTCTCACCGGTGAACATCGACAGGGTGCGGTCGAAGAAGAGCCGGTCGTCGTTGCCGGAGAGGATCTTGTCCTCGATGTTCTCCAGCTGCGAGGAGTCGAAGGCCTGCGAGTTGAAGCCGGTCACCGGCGACCAGAGGGTGCCGTTGTTCCAGGTCCGCTTGAACTTGAAGTCGCTGCCCGAGGTCTCCTTGGAGGAGGTCATCGGCTGGCCGTCGGCCGTGATGATGTTGCCGCGCTCGTGGGCGAACCGCTCGATCTGGACCCGGCGGTTGTACTTGTGCGCGTTCAGCTCGTCGGCGCGCACGTACTGGAGCCAGTTGTCGCGGATCATCAGGGCCATGATCAGCAGCCCGCAGAAGATCGCGATCCGTCGCAGGGGCTTGTTCACGGTCGGACCACCTGGGTCATCTCGGCGTCGGGGGACGGGGCAGGGGCGGGCGCCGGGCGGCGCGCGGTGTCACTGATCCGGATGAGGATGCCGATCAGCGCCCAGTTGGCGATGACCGAGGAGCCGCCCTGCGCGAGGAACGGCATGGTCATACCGGTCAGCGGAATGAGACCCATGACACCGCCGGCGACCACGAAGACCTGGAGCGCGAACGCGCCCGAGAGGCCGATGGCCAGCAGCTTGCCGAACGGGTCACGGGCGGCGAGCGCGGTGCGCACGCCCCGCTCCACGATCAGGCCGTAGATCAGCAGGATCGCCATCATCCCGGCCAGGCCCAGCTCCTCGCCGACGGTGGAGAGGATGAAGTCGGCGTTGGCGGCGAAGCCGATCAGGTCGGAGTTGCCCTGGCCCAGGCCCGTACCGAGCGTGCCGCCCGAGCCGAACGACATGATCGCCTGGCCGATCTGCTCGCAGGCGCCCGTGGTCTTGTAGCAGCCGAAGGGGTCCAGCCAGGCGTCCACGCGCAGCTTCACGTGGGGCTCGAAGGACGCCACCGCGACCGCGCCGCCCGCCGACATCAGCAGACCGAACACGATCCAGCTGGTCCGCTCGGTCGCCACGTACAGCATGATGACGAACAGGCCGAAGAAGAGCAGTGAGGTACCGAGGTCGGTCTCGAAGACCAGGATCAGGATCGAGACGCCCCACACCACGAGGATCGGCCCGAGGTCGCGGCCGCGCGGCAGGTACATGCCCATGAATCGGCGGCTGGCGAGCGCCAGCGCGTCCCGTTTGACCATCAGGTAGCCGGAGAAGAACACCGCGATGATGATCTTCGCGAACTCGCCGGGCTGGATGGTTCCCAGACCGGGGATGGAGATCCAGATCTTGGCGCCGTTCACCGCGGGGAAGAACATCGGCAGGATCAGCAGGAACAGCGCGCCCGCCATCGAGATGTACGTGTAGCGCTGGAGGATCCGGTGGTCCTTCAGCAGCATCAGCACAGCGATGAACAGCGCCACACCGATCGCCGTGTACAGCAGCTGCTTCGGGGCGTCCGCGTGGAAGGCGCCGAAGTTGGTCTTGGCCCGCTGGATCAGGCGCGGCGACTGGTCCAGGCGCCAGATCAGCACCAGGCCCAGGCCGTTGAGCAGCGTCGCCAGCGGCAGCAGCAGCGGATCCGCGTACGGGGCGAACTTGCGCACCACGAGGTGGCTGACGCCCGCGAGCAGCCCGAGGCCCAGACCGTAACCGAGCATGCCGGAAGGCAGCTTGCCGGTCATGGCCAGGCCCACGTTGGCGTACGCGAACACCGGGATGGCGACAGCGAAGACGAGCAGCGCGAGCTCGGTGTTGCGACGGCTCGGTGCGTCGATCGCGCCGATGGTGGTCGTGTTGGTGACAACGCTCATGGTGTGGAAAGGCCCCCTACGGCTGCCTACTGCTTACCGCACTGCGGGACCAGCTTCTGCTCTTCCTCCGAGAGGCTGGGGCCGGGCGTGGGAGTGGCGGTGGTCTTGGTGGAACCGGGCTTGCCGGACGGCGACGGTGATGTCGTCGTACCGGTCTTCGGCGGGTTCTGGCTCTCGGCGGCGCGCCGCTGCTCGTCCTTCTTGCACGCCGACGCCTGCGTGGACAGTTCGGTGATCTTGGCCTGGGCCTTGGAGAGGCTGCTCTCGGCGATCGTCGCCTCGACCTGCTTGCGCTGGTACGGCGGCAGGTACTTGAGTTCGACCTCGGGGTGGTCGGTCTCCACCTTCGACAGCTTCACCCAGGCCAGGTCCTGGCTGATGCCCTGGTAGAGCGCGACGTGCTCGTCCTTGGTGCCGACGAAGTACTGGGTCTGCGTCCAGCGGTAGCCGCCGTACAGCCCGCCGCCGAGCACGGCCAGGGCGAGCACGATGTAGGCGGATCTCTTCAGCCACCTGCCGCGCCGCGGCTTGACGAAGTCCTCGTCCGAGTAGGCGCCGAAGGTGCCCTCGGGCGGGGCGCCGTAGCCGGAGTCCTCACCGCTGCCGGGCGGGCCGAAGCCCCCCTGCGGCGGGGTGGCACGGCCCAGGCCGGAGGCGCGGCCCGCCGGGGTCTGCATCGCCCCGTCGTCGTTGAGCTGCAGCTGGTTCTCGGCGACCGCGCCCACGATCACCGGAATGTCGCTGAGCTGCCCGGCCAGCGTGTCGCCGGAGTCGACGTCCAGGACGTCCGCCACGATCACCGTGATGTTGTCCGGGCCGCCGCCGCGCAGCGCGAGCTGGATCAGCTCCTGCACCGTCTCCTGCGGGCCCTGGTAGCTCGCGAGGGTGTCCTCCATCGTCTGGTGGGACACCACCCCCGACAGGCCGTCGGAGCAGATCAGATAGCGGTCGCCCGCCCGCACCTCGCGGATCGACAGGTCCGGCTCGACGTGGTCGCCGCTGCCGAGCGCGCGCATCAGCAGCGAGCGCTGCGGATGCGTCGTCGCTTCCTCCTCGGTGATGCGGCCCTCGTCCACGAGCCGCTGCACCCAGGTGTGGTCCTGCGTGATCTGGGTGAGCACGCCGTCGCGCAGCAGATACGCGCGCGAGTCGCCCACGTGCACAAGGCCGAGGCGCTGGCCCGTCCACAGCAGAGCGGTGAGCGTGGTGCCCATCCCCTCCAGCTGGGGGTCCTCCTCGACCATCAGGCGCAGCTGGTCGTTGGCGCGCTGCACCGCCGTACCGAGCGAGGTCAGGATGTCGGAGCCGGGCACGTCGTCGTCGAGCGTGACCAGGGTGGAGATCACCTCGGAGGAGGCGACCTCACCGGCGGCCTGGCCGCCCATGCCGTCGGCGATGGCGAGGAGACGGGGACCCGCGTAACCGGAGTCCTCGTTGCCCTCGCGGATCATGCCCTTGTGGGATCCGGCGGCGAAGCGCAGGGAGAGACTCATACCCACCTCGCCCGTCGGCTCGGGGTACAGCCGGTCATGTCGAGCCACACTGCCCACCCTCCGGTCGGGAGCCCGTCCCGGTCCGTCGTCCGGACCGCCGCGGCTCGCTCGCTCCGCTCGCTCATTGTCGTACTACTTCCGCAGCTCGATGACGGTCTTGCCGATGCGGATCGGCGCGCCCAGCGGAATCGGGGTCGGGGTGGTGAGCCGCGTCCGGTCCAGGTAGGTGCCGTTGGTGGAACCCAGATCCTCGACGATCCAGTTGCCGTCGCGGTCCGGGTAGATCCTGGCATGCCGGCTCGATGCGTAGTCGTCGTCCAGGACGATCGTCGAGTCGTGCGCCCGGCCCAGCGTGACGGTCTGGCCCTGCAGCGCCACCGTCGTGCCGGTGAGGGTGCCCTCGGACACCACCAGCTTGGTGGGCGCGCCCCGGCGCTGGCGGCCGCCGGACGGGGCCTGCTGGCCACGCTGCTGCGGCGGCGCGGCAGCGGCGGCGGCCTGCCGGCCGGTCTGCTGGCGGCCCGAGTCGCCACCCCGGCGCGAACCGCGCTGGGTGACCCGGGTGCCGAACAGGTCACTGCGAATGACCTGAACGGCCACGATGACGAACAGCCACAGTACGGCGAGGAAACCCAACCGCATGACCGTGAGGGTCAGCTCTGACATTGCCCCCGCTTCACCCTTCGGCTTGCCGGTAAACGATGGTGGTGCTGCCCACGACGATCCGCGAGCCGTCGCGGAGCGTAGCGCGGGTGGTGTGCTGCCCGTCCACCACGATGCCGTTGGTGGACCCGAGATCCTGGATCGTCGAGGGCGTTCCGGTCCGGATCTCACAGTGCCGGCGCGAGACGCCGGGGTCGTCGATCCGCACATCGGCGTCGGTGCTGCGACCCAGCACCAGCGTCGGGCGGGAGATCTGGTGGCGGGTGCCGTTGATCTCGATCCAGCGCCGCACCTGGGAGCCCGGCATGGGGCCGGGAGCCGTCGGGCGGCGGTCCGCGCCGGGGCGGCCGGGGCCGCCGTTCCCGCCGGGGGGCGGGGGGGCGGCGGGCATCGGCGGTGCCGCGGCGGGCGGATAGCCGTAGCCGCCGCGGCCCTGGGGGGACTGCGGCGATGCGGCGGGAGCGGGACGGGCCGGACCCGCAGGCCTGCCGTGCCGCTCCTGCTGCTCCTGCTGGTTGTGCTGGTCCTGCTGGTCGGTGCTGGAGGCGAGCGTACGGCTGCGCACCCGGTACAGGCCGGTGTCGAGATCGTCGGCCTTCTCCAGATGGACCTTGATCGGCCCCATGAACGTGTACCGCTGCTGCTTGGCGTAGTCGCGGACCAGGCCGGACAGTTCGTCGCCCAGCTGGCCCGAGTACGGGCTCAGGCGCTCGAAGTCGGGCGCGCTGAGCTCGACGATGAAGTCGTTGGGGACGACGGTCCGCTCGCGGTTCCAGATCGTCGCGTTGTTGTCGCACTCGCGCTGGAGGGCGCCTGCGATCTCGACGGGCTGGACCTCGGACTTGAAGACCTTCGCGAAGGTGCCGTTGACCAGGCCTTCGAGACGCTGCTCGAAACGCTTCAGGACTCCCATGGGGCACCTCCTCCGTCGATGTCGTCCTGGTACTGCTTACTGATCGTATCCACGCGTCGGGAAATCGGCTGGTTCCCCTTCTGTGACCGGTGGACGAGTGTCACCTCTCACACGGATCGTAGAGGTGGCCTCCTGACAGTGTCCCGCACCCGGGGTGCACCGTGGAGGAGTGGGTGGAGTCCCTCCTCGTTCCCATCGGGCCCCTGTGAGGTTTCTGTGGGTCTCCGAACCGTCGCTGTACGTCGTCCTTCCTCCCCTCTCCTGCCCCCCATGGGCAGCGGAAACAACGGATGTGAATCCACCCTGTCCAGCGTGCTAATCTTCTCGACGTCGCCAGGCAAGCGCACCGAAAAGGTGCGAAGGCCTCGGACACCACTCGGGCGAGTGGCGGAACGGCAGACGCGCTGGCTTCAGGTGCCAGTGTCCTTCGGGACGTGGGGGTTCAAATCCCCCCTCGCCCACAGAACGGAAGCCCCGCAGGTCAAACGACCGGCGGGGCTTTCGCGTTCCCGGATGCGCGGGAGAACTCGGCGGACCCTCTCGTACAAGATGTCCGTCATACGAGCCTGCCGAGCGCACCCGCCGCCGACCCGGCCAGACCCGGCCGCCGACCCCGCCCCAAGGAGACTTTCGTCTCGGCGGGGCGCGACGAAAGAGAGCCGTCCGGCGCCCGGACCGCTGCCTAGGGTGCGGACGTGGATGTGTCATCGAAGATCCAGGACGCCCGCCGCCGGCTGGCGGGACCGGAGCCCTGGTCCCGCCGCCGGACCTTCGGCGAGTCGGCCCTCGCCCTCCTGCTGGCCCTGGCCGCCGCAGGCGCGGGCCGGCTGGCCGACGGCGGCCTGGTGGTGCCCGCCCTGGTGGCCGCCGCCGTCCTAGTCCTGACGCCGCTGCGCCGCAGGTTCCCCGCGAGCGTGCTCATCGCCACGGCCGCGCTCAGCGGGGCCAGCGCGGGCGCCACCTTGCTGCTGCTCGTGGTGGCCTGCTCGGCGGGGCGGCGCATCGCCGGGGCGGGACGGGCCCTGGGCGCCTTCTGCGCCGCGTTCGCCGGATATCTGGCCGGCATCGCGCTCACCGAGTCCGGCGAGCAGCCGCTGTTCGTCGTCGCCCTGTTCGCGACGCTCTTCTTCATGGTGATCGCCGTGGTGCCGGGCCTCGCCAGCCGCTACTGGTACCAGCGCCGCACCCTGCTGCAGACCATGCAGGAGCGCAACGCGCAGCTGCTGCGCGAGCGCGCGATGGTCGCTGGACAGGCACGGCTGCGCGAGCGTCAGCGCATCGCCCAGGACATGCACGACAGCCTCGGCCACCAACTGGCGCTGATCTCCGTGCACACCGGTGCCCTTGAGGTCGACCCGGCGCTGACGGGCCGCCAGCGCGAGGCCGTCGGGGTGCTGCGGGAGGCCTCGGTCGCCGCCATGCACGAACTGCGCGCGGTCGTCGGCATCCTGCGCGACGGCGTCGAGGCACCGGACCACCACACGGACGAGGCACAGCGCGCCGCCCGCGGCACGGCAGGCGTCGAGCTCCTGGTGGCGGCCGCCCGGGCGGCGGGCACGACGGTGGAGCTGCGCGAGACGGGGGAGCCCCGGCAGCTGGCGCCCGCGTCCGACCACGCGGCGTACCGCATCGTCCAGGAGGCGCTGACCAACGCGTACAAGCACGCGCCCGGCGCCCCCATCGGCGTGGAACTGCGCTACGAGCCCGACTCGCTCGTCGTCGAGGTCGTCAACGGGCCGGTGGCCGGGCCCCCGCCGGACGAAGTGGTCAGCGGTGGCCAGGGCCTGACCGGGCTGCACGAACGGGCCCGGCTGGTCGGCGGCATGGTCCACACGGGGCGGACCGGCGAGGGGGGCTTCCGGGTGGCCGGGGTGCTCCCCTACGGGGCGGCGGAGGCGACGACCTTCGTCGATACGGCGGACGACTTCCGGCAGCATCCGGGCGCACTCCCGCTCGGCGACGGTGGTCCGGCCGGCGCGACGTGGACCGGCCGGCAGCAGGCCGGCCGGCACGTCGGCTGGAACGTCGACCTGAACGTCGCGGAGAAGGAGTTGGCCATGAGCAGCAGGGACAGGGCCGGTGGCGTCGCCCTGGGGTGCGGGATCGCCTTCGCGGCGGTGGTGCTGCTCGCGGTGGCCGCGGGCGTCGGGCTGTTCTTCCTCGCCGGGTCCGCGGACAAGGCGATGATCGACCCCGCCGAGTACAAGGACATCAAGGTCGGCAGCGCCGAGCAGGACGTACGCGACCGGCTGCCCGGCGGCGACACGTTCCTGACGAAGGGGCTGCCCGGCAAGGGCCCTGCCGAGCCCGCCGGTTCGAGCTGCCTGGTACTGATGTCGTCCGAGTTCGGCGACAACGCCAGGACCGAGCCCGTTTTCCGGTTCTGCTTCAAGGACGGCAAGCTGATCGAGAAGAAGTCGTACGAGGTCGAGCGATAGCTCGTCGTACGAGGTCGAGTGGTAGCGCGGTGGCGGCGGGAGCACGTCGGCGCGGCGCGAGGACAGGAGCAGGCGTGACGGGTCCAGGCGGTCCACTCGGTCCGGGGGGCGCACACGGTGTGCGGATCAAGGTGGTGATCGCGGACGACGAGCCGCTGATCAGGGCGGGGATCAGGATGATCCTCACGTCGGACCCGGCCATCGAGGTCGCGGCCGAGGCGGCGAACGGCCGGGAGGCCATCGAGGCGGTACGGGCGCACGGCGCCGACGTGGTGCTGCTCGACATCCAGATGCCGGTGATGGACGGTCTGACCGCGCTGGCCGAGCTGCGCAGGAGCACCCCGGCGGCCCGAGTGATCATCCTCACGACGTTCGGCGAGCGGGAGAACGTGCTGCGCGCGCTGGAGTACGGGGGCGCGGGATTCCTGCTGAAGGACACCGCCCCGGCCGAGCTGATCGCTGCGGTACGGGCGGCGGCGGCCGGGGACGCCTATCTGTCGCCCGGTGCGACCCGGCACGTCGTGGACCAGCTGGCCACGGGGCGCGCGGCGGCCCGGGGCGAGGAGGCGCGGCGCCGGGTGGAGGTGCTGTCCGCGCGGGAGCGGGACGTACTGGCGCTGCTCGGGGAGGGTCTGTCCAACGCGGACGCCGGGAAGCGGCTCCATATGAGCGAGGCCACGGTGAAGACGTATGTGAGCCGCATCCTGGCGAAGCTGGAGTGCGAGAACAGGGTGCAGGCGGCGCTGTTGGCGCGGGATGCGGGGATGTAGGCGGGGCGATGGGGTGGGGGCGATGGGGAGGCGTGGGGTGGGGTTGGAGGCTCAGCGTCTGAGGAGCTTGTTTCACGTGAAACACCGGGCGCGGCGCGCTGCGGTTTCCGGGTGCGCTGATCTAACGCGCTGATCTAACGCGCTGGCCTGACGCCCCTGGCCTGACGCTCTGATCTGGGCGTTCGCCATCTCAAAAAAGTGGTTGTAGAGTACAACGTATCGAGTGAGTTGTATAAGCCAACCATTGGAGTTGTGGTGTCCTCCGGTACCGCTCCCAGCCCTCTGCGCCATGTGCTCAGCCATCTCCTCACCCCGCTGCTGATGTGCGTCGGGATGGGCCTCGCGTATCTGGGGGCCTTCCACAACCCGCAGCCGCACGACCTGCGGGTCGACATCGTCGGCTCTGGCCCCAGCGCGCAGGTGCTTGCCCAGACCCTCCAGGACAAGGGCGCGGGCGCGCTCGACGTCCGTACCGTCCCCGACCGCGCCACCGCCGTCGACAGCCTGGAGCAGCAGCACGTGTACGGCGCCTACATCCCCGGCGCCAAGCCCGAACTGCTCGTCGCCTCCGCCTCCTCCGACACCAGCGCCACCGCCGTCGAGAAGGTCTTCACCAAGGTGGCGGCGGCTCAGGACGCCCCCCTCAAGGTGACCGACGTGACGGACCTCGCCAAGGGCGACCCGACCGGCCAGGGCATCTTCTTCCTGCTCGTCGCGCTGAGCATCGGCTCCTACGCGTCCGTCGCGGTGATCGGCGGCGCCGGTGCGGTACTGCCGCTGCGGATCAGGGCGCTGCTGGCGCTGGGCATGTCGGTCCTGGTCAGCGGCATCGGCGCGGTCTTCGCGGGCCCGATGTTCCACCTCGTCGACACCGGACTCGGCGGCGTCTGGGGCATGGCGTGGCTGTACTCGGCCGGGATCCTGCTGATCGGCGTCGGGCTGCACACCTTCCTCAAGAGGTGGACGACGCTCGGCGTGATGGTCCTCTTCGTGATGCTCAACTTCACCAGCTCGGGCGGCATCTTCCGGCCCGAACTCCAGCCCGGCTTCTTCAGCGCCCTGCACGCCTTCTGGAACGGCGCCGGGTTCGTCGAGGGTGCCCGCAGCCACGTGTACTTCGCGGGCAACGGCCTCGGCGGCCACATGCTCGTCCTGGTGCTCTGGCTCCTGGCGGGCGTCGCTCTGATGGGTATCGCGGCGCTGGCCGAGCGGGGGCGGGGGGTAGCGGCTCCGGGGGTGAGTGCCGGTGCGGGTGTGGGAGCCGGTCCGGCGGCTGGTGCGGGTGCGGCCGCTGTGGGCGGTGCGGACGCCGGTACGGGCTCCGGTGCGGACGCCGGTACGGGCTCCGGTACGGGAGTCGGTGCCGGAGGCGAAGGCCGGGACGGAGAAGAGGAGCTGGAGGAGGAGCTGGAGGAAGCGGTCGGCGTCTGACCGCGATCGTCTGCCTGACTTCGACTGTCCCCCTGTGGATAACTCCCGGCGGCGGCCTGCCCGATGGCCACCGCC
Source organism: Streptomyces sp. NPDC059994 (assembly GCF_042737755.1). NCBI lineage: Bacteria > Bacillati > Actinomycetota > Actinomycetes > Kitasatosporales > Streptomycetaceae > Streptomyces > Streptomyces sp. NPDC059994. The sequence goes on along the minus strand of NZ_JBHWUR010000009.1, from coordinate 136,710 downwards.
GGGAGTTATCCACAGGGGGAGACGGCTGTCGGCCGCCGCCGGTACCGTCATGGCATTCGAGCTGTTGATGTTGAACGAGCACGGGGGAGGCGGCACGCGATGAGCGCTGTCGAGACGATGATTCCGGTCCTGCGAGCGGTGCCCGACGACGGGCAGATCCGGATTCCCGAGGTGCCGGGCTTCCGACACCACCACGGCCGGGGACCGGGCCATACGGCCGGCTCGCCGAAGAGTGACGGCAAGGCACTGCGCGACCGCGTGCCCCGCTCCTCGCACGACTCGCTCGTCCTCTCCACCGACCGGCCCGACGCGGTCCGGGCCGTCGAGGAGTCGAACCTGGGCCGCGTGCCGGAGCTCACGCCGATCCGGGTGGGCCGCATGGCGGCCTCCCCGTTCGCCTTCCTGCGCGGCGCCGCCGGACTGATGGCCCACGACCTCGTCGGCACCCCCGTCACCGGAATAGGCGCCCAGCTCTGCGGCGACGCCCACGCGGCGAACTTCGGCCTCTACGGCGACGCGCGCGGCGGACTCGTCATCGACCTGAACGACTTCGACGAGACCGTGCACGGCCCCTGGGAATGGGACCTCAAGCGCCTCGCCGCCTCCCTGATCCTGGCCGGCCGTGCAGCGGGCGCCGACGAGGACACCTGCCGGGCCGCGGCCTACGACTCGGTCGGCGCCTACCGGCGGACGATGCGCCTCCTCGCGAAACTGCCGGTGCTGGACGCCTGGAACGCGATAGCCGACGAGGAGCTGGTCTCCCACGCCGACGCCCGGGACCTGCTCGGCACCCTGGAACGGGTGTCGGCCAAGGCCCGCAACAACACCAGCGCCCGCTTCGCCGCCAAGGCCACCGAGCAGATCGCCGACGGGCACCGACGCTTCGTCGACGCGCCGCCGGTGCTGCGCCGGGTGCCCGACGCCGAGGCGGCCGCCGTGGCCGCCTCGCTCGGCCCCTACCTGGAAACCCTCTCGGAAGACCGCCTGCCGCTGCTCGCGCGGTACGCGATACACGACGTGGCCTTCCGGGTCGTCGGCACCGGCAGCGTCGGAACACGGTCGTACGTGGTCCTGCTCCTGGACCACCGCGGCGAGCCGCTGGTGCTCCAGGTCAAGGAGGCCCGCGCCTCCGCCCTGCTGCCGCACCTGGCCAAGGCCGGCTTCCACGCCCCGGACGGAGGCCACGAGGGCCGCCGTGTGGTCCTCGGCCAGAAGCGGATGCAGGTCGTCAGCGACATCCTGCTCGGCTGGACCACCGTCGACGGACGTCCATACCAGGTACGGCAGTTCCGCAACCGCAAGGGCAGCGTCGACCCCGCGGCCCTGACCGCCGACCAGCTGGACGACTACGGCCGCATGACGGGCGCACTGCTGGCCCGCGCCCACGCCCACAGCGCCGACCCGCGCCTGATAGCCGGGTACTGCGGCAAGAACGAAGAGCTCGACGAGGCCGTAGCCGGCTTCGCGGTCCTCTACGCCGACCGCACGGAGTCCGACCACGCGACGCTCCTCGCCGCGATCAGGGACGGACGGGTGGCGGCAGAGCTGGGGGTGTGACGCGCGCGGGGTGAGGGTGTGAGCCGGACGGGATGGGGGTGTGAGGCGGGTCGGCCGGCGGTGTGAGGCGGGTCGGTCGGCGGTGTGAGGCGGGTCGGTCGGCGGTGCGCGGCGGGCTGGGTGGGCTGGGGGTGGGCTGGGGTGGGCCCCGCGTTGCGGGGTGGTGCTTTCGGCTGGGGTGAGGTGTGGGGGTGGGGAGAGGGGGGCCGGGGGGGAGGGGGAGGGAGGGGCCCCACCCCCCGCGCCCGTACGCTGGACCAGTGACGGACGAACCTGCCGAAGAGACGACCGCCCGGCCCGAGGACCCTGAGAACGCGGAACGGCCCGAAGCCCGGCTGGACAGGGCTGTGCGGGCGGCCGAGCAGGCGTTGATCGAGTTCGAGATCGCCGTGGAGACCTTCCGCGTGGAGGTGGAGAACTTCTCCCGCCTCCACCACCAGAAGCTCGGCCCGATGTACACCCGGCTCGACGAGCTCGACGCCCAGATCGCCGAGGCCAAGGCCTCGCTCACCGGCGACCCGGAGGACCTGCGCAAGGCACGCGAGGCGCGGGCCGCGGTGCAGCCGATGCCCGGGGTCGACGAGCTCTTCCACGACTGGATGGACTCGGATGGGATCTCCGCCGAGGCCGCCTCGATGCTCACCGACCAGCCCGTACGGCCGCCCAAGCGGGTCCGCCCGAGCGAGGAGGCGCGCAGGCTCTACCGCGAGCTGGCCCGCAAGGCGCACCCCGACCTCGCGCAGGAGGACCAGGAACGGGCCCGGCGGGAGGAATTCATCACCCGGGTCAACGCCGCCTATGGCCGCGGTGACGAGGAGCTGCTGCGGGAGCTCGCAGAGGAGTGGGCGGCGGGGCCGGTGCCTGAGGAGGTGCGGCCCAGCGAGAGCGAGGAGCTCTACGCCCGGCTGGAGTGGCTGGCCCAGCGCAAGGAGCTGCTGGCCGTGCTGGCCCGTGAGCTGGAGGAGAGCGCGATCGGCTCGATGCTGCGGATGGCGCCCGACGACCCGGACCGGCTCCTTGAGGAGATCGCCGAGCAGCTGCTCGCCCAGGTGGCCGGGCGCGAGGCGATGCTGGCCGAGCTGGTGCAGTAGCGTTCCCAGTGACCTGCCCATACGGCGATCTCGCTGAGCGGCCGATACGACCGATGCGGCCGATGCAGCCGGTACAACTGGTGTGGCCGATACGGCCCTGCGACCGACACGGCCGTCGCGGCCGACGCGTACGAGAGAAGGCATGACCCATGAATTTCGCCCAGCTGCCGTCCGTGGATGTCGCTGCCGTGCCGGCCGACGCCCTGGTGCTGGATGTCCGTGAGGACGACGAGTGGGCGGCCGGGCATGTCGAGGGCGCGCTGCACGTGCCGATGAGCGACTTCGTGGCGCGCTTCGGCGATGTGACGCAGGCCGTCGAGGACGGCCGCCGGGCGTATGTGATGTGCCGGGTCGGCGGCCGGTCCGCGCAGGTCACGCAGTATCTGGTGCAGCAGGGCATCGACGCGGTGAACGTCGACGGCGGCATGCAGGCGTGGGACTTTGCCGGGCGTCCGATGGTCACGGACAACGACAGCGCGGCCTTCGTCCTCTGACCGGCACCGGCACCGGCCCCGCCTGCTGAGCGGCCGGGCCGCCGACTGAGCCGCTCGCGCGGCGGTGTGGGTGGCTGTACGCACCCGCTACCCGAGCGGGTGCGCGGCCAGCAGGTCGCCGAGGGCTTCCTCGTGGGCCGCGGCCGGGCCGAGTGACAGTTCCAGCTGCTTGGCCCAGGCGTGGTAGCGGTGCAGGGGATAGTCGGTGTCGGCGCCGAAGCCGCCGTGCAGATGCTGGGCGGTCTGTACGACTCTGCGTACGCCGTCGGAGGCCCAGATCTTCGCCACCGCCACGTCACCGGAGACGGGCAGCGCTCCCCCGGCGCCGGTGCTGATGCGCCACGCGGCCTGCCACAGGGTGGCCTCCATCGCGCGCAGGTCGATGTAGCGGTCGGCCGCCTGGACGGCGACCGCCTGGAAGGTGGCGATCGGGAACCCGAACTGTTCGCGTTTCCCGGTGTATTCGCTGGTCATCGCGAGTACGCCTGCACCGAGGCCGAGCGCGAGCGCACAGGTGCCGGTGGTCAGCAGCTCGCGCAGCCACTCCCATGCCCCCTCGGCCGTGATGACCGCGCGCGCTTCGATACGTACGGAGTCGAGGCGGACCTCGGCGAAGCGCTCTCCGCTGGTGGAGATCTGCTCGGCGAGCGTGATTCCGTCGTGGACGCGGGGGATCAGCGCGAGTACGGCGCGGCCCTCACCGGTGTGCGCGGGCACGGCGATACGGTCCGCGTTCTGCGCCCAGGGCACCCCGGTCTGCACCCCGTCGAGCACCCAGTCGTCGCCGCTGTCGGCGCTCCCCGGCCGTGCCGTGACCGCGAGTTCGGCGGGGTCGTGGCCGGTGCGGCCGTTGGCCGCGACGGTGAACACCAGCTCGCCCCGCCCTGCGGCGGGAAGCAGCTCACGGGCCAACTCGGTGTCCCCGTAACGCTGTATGGCCATCGCCACCGCGCTGCTCTCCAGCAGCGGCACCCGGGCCAGCACCTTCGCGGACTCGCGCAGCACCAGGCAGAGGGTGATCGGGTCGAGGCCCGCCCCGCCGTACTGGGGGTCGATGACCAGGCTCAACAGGTCCGCCTCGGCGAGCTTGGCCCACAGCGGGCGGTCGAACTCCTCGGCCACCGCGCCCTGAGTCAGCGCGGGGCTCGGCACCGCGTCGGGCACCACCCCCGAGAAGACCGCCTTCGCCGCTTCGACGGCCGCCTGCTGCTCCTCGGTGAAGGTGAAGTCCACAGCCCTGTCCTCCCGCACACACCGGATCTGACGGACCGTCAAGATAGAACAGGTTCTAGCGGATTGGAATGGCCCGGCGTCGCCCGATGAGCAGAACCGGGAGTACCTGGGGGCTTCCCCCTCCCCCTCCCTCCCCCTCCCCGCCCCCGCCCCGCCCACTCCACCTCACCGATCGAAGTCCAGCTCCACTTCCTTCGTCGCCGGGTGGGACTGGCAGGCCAGTACGTAGCCCGCCTCGGTCTCGTCTTCCTCCAGGGCGAAGTTGCGGTCCATTCGCACCTCGCCCGAGACCAGGAACGCACGGCAGGTGCCGCAGACCCCGCCCTTGCAGGCGTACGGGGCGTCGGAGCGGGCTCGCAGCACCGTGTCCAGGAGCTTCTCGCCGTCCTGGACCGGCCAGGTGCCGGAGCGGCCGTGGAGCGTCGCGGTCAGTGTGGCGTGCGCCGGGGCCGAGGCCGCCGCGGTGCTCTTCACGGGGGCTTCGTCGACGTGGAAGATCTCCTCGTGGATGCGGCCGCGTGCGACGCCCAGTTCGCGCAGGGCCCGCTCGGCTCCCTGGACCAGGCCGAACGGTCCGCACAGGTACCAGCCGTCGACCTCTTCCACGGGGAGCAGCGCGGGCAGGAGGGCCGTCAGCCGTTCCTGGTCGAGCCGTCCGGAGGGGAGCCCGGACTGCTGCTCCTCCCGGGAGAGCGCGGTGACCAGATGGAACCGGTCGGGGAAGCGGTCCTTCAGGTCGGCCGTCTCCTCCAGGAACATGGTGGACGACACCGTGCGGTCGCTGCGTATGAGGCAGAAGCGGGCTGCGGGCTCCCGCTCCAGCAGGGTCGTGGCGATCGACAGCACCGGGGTGATGCCGCTGCCGCCGACGACGGCCACGAAGTATCCGGCGCGGGGCTCCAGGATGAAGCGGCCCATCGGCTCCATGACGTCGACGACGTCGCCGACGGTGAGTTCCTTGAAGGCGTACGTGGAGAACTCGCCGCCTTCGACGAGGCGGATGCCGACGCGCAGGACGGGTGTGTCCGGCTGTTCGACGGCGGGTGCGCAGATCGAGTACGTGCGGCGGATCTCCTGGCCCTGCACCGTGCGGCGCAGTGCGAGGTGCTGGCCGGGGCGGTGCCGGTAGGCCTCGCGCAGGTCCGGTGGCACGTCGAAGGTGACGGTCACCGAGTCGTCCGTGAGCTGTTCGACCTCGCTCACCCGGAGTGGATGGAACATCTACAACTCCTTGAAGTGGTCGAACGGTTCGCGGCAGGCCACGCAGCGGCGCAGGGCCTTGCACGCCGTGGAGGAGAACCGGCTCAGCAGCTCGGTGTCGGTGGAGCCGCAGTGGGGGCAGCGCACGGAGAGGGTGAGGGCGACGGGTCCCTCGGCGGTGTGGGGCCGGGGCGGCGCTATCCCGAACTCCGCCAGTTTGCGGCGGCCTTCGGCGCTGATGTCGTCGGTCGACCAGGCGGGGGAGAGTACCCGGACGACCGAGACGTCCGGGATCCCGTTCTCGTGCAGTACCTGTTCGATGTCGGCGGTCATCGCTTCTACGGCGGGGCAGCCGGTGTATGTGGGGGTCAGCTGGACGGTGACCCTGCCGGGGCTCTCCAGGTGGACTCCGCGCAGCACGCCGAGTTCTTCCAGGGTGAGCACGGGCAGCTCGGGGTCGGGGACCGATCCGGCGAGCCGGGCCAGTTCCTGTTCCAGCGGTGTCATGTCGGCCGTGGCCGCGGCCGTGCCGGTCACCATGTCGCCCCCGGGTGGCTGCGGTGCAGGTGCTGCATCTCGGCGAGCATCCGCCCGAAGGGCTCGGTGTGCAGGCCCTGGCGGCCGGCTCCGGCGGCCCAGGCGCCGGTCCTGGGGCCTTCGGGGACGGTGAGGGTGGCCTGCTGCAGCACGGAGGTGACGGACGTCAGCCAGGTCCGCTCGGTCTCCTGCCAGTCGATGTCGACGCCGTCGACGGGCTGGAACATCTCGCCGGTGAACCGCCACAGCGCCTCGCACGCGCGCTGCATCCGCTGGTGGCTCTCTTCGGTGCCGTCGCCCAGGCGCAGGGTCCACTGTTCGGCGTGGTCCTGGTGGTAGGTGACTTCCTTGACCGCCTTGGCGGCGAGTCCGGCGAGTTCGCTGTCGCCTGCCGCGAGCTGTCCGTAGAGCAGTTTCTGGTAGGTCGAGAAGTAGAGCTGGCGGGCGATGGTGTGGGCGAAGTCGCCGTTGGGCTGCTCGACGAGCTGGAGGTTGCGGAAGGCCCGCTCCTCGCGCAGATAGGCCAGTTCGTCCTCGTCGCCCGCGAGGGAGAGCAGGATGCGGGCCTGGCCGAGCAGGTCGAGTGCGATGTTGGCGAGGGCCACTTCCTCTTCGAGGACGGGGGCGTGTCCCGCCCACTCCCCCAGCCGGTGCGAGAGCACCAGCGCGTCGTCGCCGAGGGCCAGCGCGGCCGTGGCTGCCGGCGTGTCCGCCGTCTTCTGCGGGGTCGGGGTCGTCACAGGTGCTTCACCCCTTCCGGGATCTCGTAGAAGGTCGGGTGGCGGTAGGGCTTGTCGCCGGCCGGTTCGAAGAAGGAGTCCTTCTCGTCGGGGGAGGAGGCGGTGACGGCGGTGGAGGGCACCACCCAGATGGAGACGCCTTCGGACCGTCGGGTGTACAGGTCGCGCGCGTTGCGCAGCGCCATCTGCGCGTCCGGGGCGTGCAGGCTTCCGGCGTGGGTGTGGGACAGTCCGCGGCGCGAGCGCACGAACACCTCCCACAGCGGCCAGTCGTGTGTGGTCATGCCGTTGCCTCCCCGTTCTTGTGCTGCTTGGCCGCGTACGCGGCTGCCGCTTCGCGGACCCAGGCGCCTTCTTCGTGGGCGCGGCGCCGCTGGGTGATCCTTTGTTCGTTGCAGGGCCCGTTGCCCTTGAGGACGTCCCAGAACTCGGTCCAGTCGATCGCCCCGAAGTCGTGGTGTCCCCGCTCCTCGTTCCACCGCAGGCCGGGGTCGGGGAGGGTGAGGCCGAGCGCCTCGGCCTGGGGGACGCAGATGTCGACGAAGCGCTGGCGCAGTTCGTCGTTCGAGTGCCGCTTGATCTTCCAGGCCATGGACTGCGCCGAGTGGGACGACTCGTCGTCGGGCGGGCCGAACATCATCAGGGAGGGCCACCACCAGCGGTCCACCGCGTCCTGCGCCATCGCGTGCTGCTCCGGGGTGCCCTGGGAGAGGGCGAGGAGCAGCTCGTAGCCCTGGCGCTGGTGGAAGGACTCCTCCTTGCAGACGCGGACCATCGCCCGTGCGTACGGCCCGTAGGAGCAGCGGCAGAGGGGGACCTGGTTGGTGATGGCGGCGCCGTCCACGAGCCAGCCGATGGCGCCGACGTCGGCCCAGGTCAGGGTGGGGTAGTTGAAGATCGACGAGTACTTCTGGCGGCCCGAGTGGAGCTTGTCGAGCAGCTCGTCGCGGCTCACGCCGAGGGTTTCCGCCGCGCTGTACAAGTACAGCCCGTGGCCCGCCTCGTCCTGCACCTTCGCCATGAGGATCGCCTTGCGGCGCAGTGAGGGTGCGCGGGTGATCCAGTTGGACTCGGGCTGCATTCCGATGATCTCGGAGTGGGCGTGCTGCGCTATCTGGCGGACCAGCGAGGCCCGGTAGGCATCGGGCATCCAGTCGCGCGGCTCGATGCGCTCGTCGGCGGCCACGGCGGCGTCGAACGCCGCCGCGTATGCCGACGCGTCCTTCTCTTCCGCCGCTGGTGAGCCGTGCTTGTTGGTGCCGGTCTCCGCGGTCACTGCCGTCATCCGAGCCCCCTGCCGAGCTGTCGATTCCGGGCCGTCCGCCGGGCCACTCGCTCCCGACCGATCGTTCGGTTCATTGACTTCAATGGTGAGTCGGCGGCCCGTAGGGTGTCAACCCTGTGGATAACCCAGTGGAGCCAACCGGGATCGGGGCGGGATGGATTCGTACGACGAGAAGGACGTGCCGGACGGGGAGGAGCGGGCCCGGCGGCCCGGATCCGATGCCGCCGACGGCGGCCCGCAGGCCGCCCCTGGCGCTGCCGCACCCGCTCCGAACAGCGAAGACGTGACCGCGCCCGGCGCCTCGGACACACCCGCCTCCGCGTCCGGCGCCTCGGACGGGCCCGCCCACGCGCCCGGCGCGCCCGCTCCCGCCTCCGCAGCTCCCACGGCTCCCGAGCCCGCCGCTCCCGGTGTCCCCGGGCGCGGTATCGCCGGGCTCTCGCTCCCGTACCAGGTGGCGGCCGCGCTCGCGCTGGCCGTCGTCGCCGTCGTGGGGGTCGTCCACATCGCCATGGTGTTCCTGCACGTCGCGCCGTCCAACACGGTCACCAAGCAGCACGGCAAGGTCGTCGACGACTGGATCTATCCCGAGTTCGAACAGAACTGGAAGCTCTTCGCTCCCAATCCACTCCAGCAGAACATCGCGGTACAGGCACGTGCCGAGATCCGGATGGCGGACGGGAACCGCAGGACGACCGGCTGGATCGACCTGTCGGCCGGGGACGGTTCCGGCATCCGCGGCAACCCGCTGCCGAGCCACACCCAGCAGAACGAGCTGCGCCGGGGCTGGGAGTTCTTCATCAACTCCCACACCGACGACAACAAGCCCAACGGCCTGCGCGGCGAGCTCTCCGACCGCTACATCCACCGGATCGTGATGCTCCGCCTCGGCGCGCAGCGCGACGGCGGGACCGTCGAGCGTGTACAGGTCAGGTCCGTGACGACGTCCGTGAAGGCTCCGCGGTGGAGCGACGAGAAGATCGACACCCGGCCGTACTACCGGGTCGTTCCCTGGTGGACCGTGACCCCCGCCGACCTCCCGGCCGGCGCCGGTTCCGCCGACGCGCGGACGGAGGCCGGCCGATGAGCGAGTCGAAGAGTGAAGCGGCGGTGAACGGGCCGGTGAGCGGATCGGTGAAGGGCGCGACGAGCGGGGTGACCGGCGAGCAGACTCATGCGCCGACTACGTCCCCTGAGTCTCAGGGCTGGCACGCGTCCCTTGAGCACCAATCACTTCAGACAGCCCACGCCACCCTTACGCCCCACACCACCCCCACGCCCCACCCCTCCCACGCGTCCGCCCCCCACCTCCCCCCCGAGTCCAAGCCCGCCCAGGCCCTGCGCCGGGTCACGGGCGCCGCGCTCGGGCCGTACCAGAGCGCTGTCGTCCGTATCGGCTTCTCCGCGACGTGGCTGCTCTTCCTGCTGCGCGAGCTGCCGCACCGCCGTGAGCTGTACGGCCCCGAGGGCCCGTGGAGCTGGGACATGGCCCAGCGGCTCGTCTCCGGCAACCACGCCTTCACGGCGCTGCTGTGGACGGACAGCACGCTCTGGTTCGAGGTCGTGTACGCCGTCGCTGTGCTCTCCAGCGCGCTGCTGATGCTCGGCTGGCGCACCCGCACGATGTCCGTGCTGTTCATGGTGGGTGTCCTGTCGCTGCAGAATCGGTCCGTCTTCATGGGGGACGGCGGTGACAACGTCATCCACCTGATGGCGATCTATCTGGTGCTCACCCGCTGCGGCCAGGTCTGGTCGCTGGACGCGCGGCGCCGCGAGCGGGCCGCCGCCCGCGCCGCCGAGTCCGGCGAGCCGGTGCCGGACCGGATAGGGCCCGTGCTGTGGGCCGTCCTCGGGGCCGCCCTCGTCGCCGTCACACTGCTCGGCGACGCCGGCGGGGGCTGGCTGCTGACCCTCTGGGGCCTGTGGGTGGTGCAGGCGCTGTGGTGGGCGGCCGGCCGGTACGCCCAGGGTGACCCGCGCGCCCTGCTCGATGTCGTCGCCAACCTCGCGCACAACGCCACCATGGTCGTGATCATGGCCGAGGTCTGTCTGATCTACGCGACCGCCGGCTGGTACAAGATCCAGGGTTCGCGGTGGCAGGACGGCACCGCGCTCTACTACCCGCTGCACCTGGACTACTTCTCGCCCTGGCCCGCCCTCTCGGACATCCTCGGCGGCAGCGGCCTGATCGTCATGCTGCTCACCTATGGAACGGTCGCCGTCCAGGTGGCGTTCCCGTTCACGCTCTTCAATCGGCGGGTCAAGAACGTCCTGCTGGTGGCGATGATGATGGAGCACGCGGGCATCGCCCTGCTGCTCGGGCTGCCGTTCTTCTCGCTCGCGATGATCGCGGCCGACGCGGTGTTCCTGCCCACCGGCTTCCTGCGGTGGCTGGGCGGTCGTGTCGGGCGGCTGCGCGAGCGGCTGGCGGCGCGGGTGGCCCCGCAGCGGCGTACGGAAGAGGAGCAGCGGCCCCGTACGCTCGTGGCGTGAGCAGCGAGAACAGTCCCCGCCCTTCCCCTTCTGCCGAGGCCCCGGCCGAGGAGCCGCTTCAGTACGACGACGGCTACGCGCCCGAGGTCGGCGTCGGGCCGCACCCGCTGCCCTGGCCCCAGGGGGAGCGGTACGACCCGGAGCTGCTCGCGCACGGCGACCGGCGCAATGTCGTCGACGCCTACCGCTACTGGACGCGCGAGGCGATCGTCGCGGACCTGGACACCCGCCGCCATGACTTCCATGTGGCGGTGGAGAACTGGGGCCACGACTTCAACATCGGCTCCGTCGTACGGACTGCCAACGCCTTCCTGGCTAAGGAGATCCACATCGTGGGGCGGCGGCGCTGGAACCGGCGCGGCGCGATGGTCACCGACCGCTACCAGCATGTACGCCACCACCCGGACACCGAGTCGCTGACGGCGTGGGCGGCCGCCGAGGGGCTGCCGATCATCGGGATCGACAATCTGCCGGGCGCCGTGCCGCTGGAGCGCACCGTGCTGCCCCGGCGGTGTGTGCTGCTGTTCGGGCAGGAGGGGCCGGGGCTCACCGAGCAGGCGCGTGAGCACGCCTCGGCGGTGTGCTCGATCGCCCAGTTCGGCTCGACCCGGTCGATCAACGCGGGCGCGGCGGCCGCGATCGCGATGCACGCCTGGGTGCAGCGCTACGCCGCGATCCCGGACCCGGCGCTCTGAAGCGGCCGGGTCCGGTGCGGGCGCAGGTGCGCGCGCGTCAGGCCTGGCGGCGGATCTCCACCACCCGGAAGCGGTTGGCCACGAACGCGCCGTCGCACAGGGCCGCGTTCGCGGCCGGGTTGCCGCCCGAGCCGTGGAAGTCGGAGAACGCGGCCGTCTGGTTGACGTAGACCCCGCCGGTCAGGTTCAGGGAGAGCTGGGCGGACTCCTCCAGGCAGACGTCCTCGATGGCACGCTCCACCTCCTGCGACGTCGTGTACGCGCCGACCGTCATGGCGCCCTTGTCGCGGACCGTGCGGCGCAGCAGCTCCACCGCGCCGGCCGTGGAGTCGACCGCCACGGCGAACGAGACCGGGCCGAAGCACTCCGAGAGGTACGCCGCCTCCGCGTCCGGCTTGGCGCCGTCCAGCTTGACGATCACGGGGGTGCGCACCACCGCGTCCGGGAAGTCGGGGTTGGCGATCTCCCGTGAGGGCAGGGCGACTTCGCCGAGGCCGGAAGCGGCCTCCAGACGGGTCTTCACGTCGGGGTTGACCAGCGCGCCCAGGATCGCGTTGGCGCGCGCGTCGTCGCCGAGCAGGCCGCCGACCGAGGCGGCGAGGTCGGCCACCACCTCGTCGTAGGACTTGGCTCCCGCGTCCGTGCTGATGCCGTCGCGGGGGATCAGCAGGTTCTGCGGGGTGGTGCACATCTGGCCGCTGTAGAGGGACAGCGAGAAGGCCAGGTTGGAGAGCATGCCCTTGTAGTCGTCGGTGGAGTCCACGACGACCGTGTTGACGCCGGCCTTCTCGGTGTAGACCTGTGCCTGGCGGGCGTTGGCCTCCAGCCAGTCGCCGAAGGCAGTCGACCCCGTGTAGTCGATGATCTTGATTTCGGGGCGGACGGCCAGCGTCTTGGCGATGCCCTCACCGGGCCGCTCGGCGGCCAGCGCCACCAGGTTCGGGTCGAAGCCCGCCTCCGACAGGACCGCACGGGCGATCTGGACGGTCAGGGCGAGCGGCAGCACCGCGCGCGGGTGCGGCTTGACCAGGACCGGGTTGCCGGTGGCCAGCGAGGCGAACAGGCCCGGGTAGCCGTTCCACGTCGGGAAGGTGTTGCAGCCGATCATCAGCGCGATGCCGCGCGCGGTGGGGACGAAGGTCTTGCTGAGCTCCAGCGGGTCGCGCTTGCCCTGCGGCTTGGACCAGTGCGCCGTGTCCGAGGGGGTGCGGGTCTGCTCCTGGTACGCGTACGCCACCGCTTCGAGGCCGCGGTCCTGGGCGTGCGGGCCGCCCGCCTGGAACGCCATCATGAAGGCCTGGCCGCTGGTGTGCATGACCGCGTGCGCCAGCTCCGGGGTGCGGGCGGAGATGCGGGAGATGATCTCCAGGCACACCAGGGCGCGCGTCTCGGGCCCGGCCTCGCGCCAGGCGGCCATGCCGGCCTTCATCGCGGGCAGCAGCACCTCCAGGTCGGGGTGCGGGTAGGTGATGCCCAACTCTGTCCCGTACGGGGAGACTTCCGCGCCCGTCCAGTCGTCGGTGCCGGGCTGGTCCAGGTCGATGCGGGTGCCGAGCAGGGCGTCGAAGGCGGCCTTGCCGTCGTTCTCGTACGCCTTGGGGTGCTCGGGGTGGGGCGACCAGTACGCACGCGTGCGGATCGCTTCCAGGGCCTGGTCGAGCGTGGCCCGGTGGGTCTCGGTGAGCTGCTGGGGGCTGAGCTGGGCGGCCATACGGACCCACTCCTCGTCGAGCTGGGCAGGGACGGGCGGACAGAGTTAGAGTAACCGAACGATCGGTCGGGACAAGGGGGTCCGTCGAACCTGTGGACAACTCATCGGGGAGGATCGCGTCATGACCGCCATCGAACAGAGCACCGCCGTCGGGCCGGACCGTGCCGTCGCCGTCGTCGGCACCGGGACCATGGGACAGGGCATCGCCCAGGTGGCCCTGGTGGCCGGGCACCCCGTGCGGCTGTACGACGCCGTCCCCGGCCGGGCGCGCGAGGCCGCGGCGGCCATCGCGGCCCGCCTGGAGCGGCTCGTCGAGAAAGGCCGGATCGCATCGGCCGAGCGTGACGCGGCACTCGCCCGGCTGCACCCGGCCGAGGAGCTGGCCGAGCTCGCGGACGCCGCGCTGGTCGTCGAGGCGGTCCTTGAGCAACTCGATGTCAAGCAGGAGCTGTTCACGGCGATCGAGGAGATCGTCGCCGAGGACTGCCTGCTCGCCACCAACACCTCCTCCCTGTCCGTCACGGCCGTCGCGGGCCCCCTGCGCCACCCGGGCCGCTTCGTCGGGCTGCACTTCTTCAACCCGGCGCCGCTGCTCCCCCTCGTCGAGGTCGTCTCCGGCTTCGCGACCGAGGAGGCGGCCGCCACGCGCGCGTACGAGACGGCGAAGGCCTGGGGCAAGACCCCGGTGCGGTGCGCCGACACCCCGGGCTTCCTGGTCAACCGCATCGCCAGGCCCTTCTACGCGGAGGCCTTCTCCGTGTACGAGGAGCGCGGCGCCGACCCCGCCACCATCGACGCCGTGCTGCGTGAGAGCGGCGGCTTCGCCATGGGTCCCTTCGAGCTGACCGACCTCATCGGCCAGGACGTCAACGAGGCCGTGACCCGCTCGGTGTGGGAGTCCTTCTTCCAGAGCCCCAAGTTCACCCCGTCGCTGGCCCAGCGCAGGCTGGTCGAATCGGGCCTGCACGGCCGCAAGAGCGGACGCGGCTGGTACGCGTACGGGGACGGCGCGGTGCGGCCCGAGCCGCACACCGCCGAGCCCGCCGACGCGCCCGAGGCCGTCACGGTCGTCGGTGACCTCGGCCCCGCTGCCGAGCTCGTCGCGATGATGCGCGAGGCCGGCATCGAGGTGAAGACGGTCGAGTCGGGCGGCCCCTACATCGGGCTGCCGGGCGACGGCCAGCTCGTCCCGGCCGACGGGCGCACCTCCGTCGAGTACGCGGATGTCGTCTACTTCGACCTCGCCCTCGACTACCGGGGCGCCACCCGTATCGCGCTCTCGGCGAGCGAGGACACCTCCACGCGCGCGGTGAGCGAGGCCGTGGGCCTCTTCCAGAAGCTCGGCAAGGAGGTCAGCGTCATCGGGGACGTGCCCGGCATGATCGTCGCCCGTACCGTCGCGATGCTCGCGGACCTCGCCGCCGACGCGGTCGCCCGGGGCGTGGCCACGGCCGAGGACGTCGACACCGCGATGCGCCTGGGCGTCAACTACCCGCTCGGACCCGTCGAGTGGAGTCGCAGGCTCGGCCGGGACTGGGCGTACGACCTGCTGTCGGCGATGCACGAGCGCTGCCCCACCGGGCGGTACGCGCCCTCGCTCGCCCTCTACCGGCAGTCGTACAGCAACGGCGAGGAGACCGCCTCATGACCACCGCCAAACGGGACACGTACACCCCGGAGACCCTGCTCACGGTCGCCGTGCGGGTCTTCAACGAGCGCGGCTACGACGGCACGTCCATGGAGCACCTGTCCAAGGCAGCCGGTATCTCCAAGTCGTCGATCTACCACCATGTGTCGGGCAAGGAAGAGCTGCTGCGACGGGCCGTCAGCCGCGCCATCGACGGCCTGTTCGCCGTCCTGGACGAGCCGGGTGCCACGCGCGGGCGGCCGATCGAGCGGGTCGAGTACGTCACCCGACGTACGGTCGAAGTGCTGATGGCGGAGCTGCCGTACGTCACGCTGCTGCTGCGCGTACGCGGCAACACCAAGACCGAGCGCTGGGCGATGGAGCGCCGCCGGGAGTTCGACCAGCGCGTCTCCGACCTGCTCAAGGCCGCGGCGGCCGACGGGGACCTCCGTTCTGACATGGACATACGCCTGGCGACCCGGCTGCTGTTCGGCATGGTCAACTCCCTGGTGGAGTGGTACCGGCCGCAGCGCGACGGGGAGGCGGAGCGCGCCCAGGTCACCGAGGCGATCGTCCACCTGGCCTTCGACGGGCTGCGCACCCACCCCTGACGCGCGCGTGCCGTGGACTCCCCACTGGATCCAGATCACCCTCCACGGTCATGAATGCCCTGCGCGCCGGTGTTGCCGCCGTGTCCCTGTGCGCAGTCACGCTGCTCGTGGAAGTGATGGTGTCCGGCTGCGACGGGGGCGGCGACAGCGGGAGAAACCTTCCGCCAAGCAGAGCGGCAGCGCACGCGTGCCCCTCAAGAAGGGCGACGGCTCCGGCTGTCTGACGCCCGGGCAGGCCAAGGCGGGATCCGTCGTCTTCAAGGGCACCGGCGGCGCGGGGACGGCCGGTTTCTACGCCGGCAGGGGCAACACGGGGATCGTGCTCGCGCACCAGGCGGACGGGAACGTCTGCCAGTGGAAGGACAGGGCCCTGGAGCTGGGCAAGGAGGGCTTCCAGGCGCTCGCCGTCAACTCCGCCGGCGACGACGTCGCCGAGGTCGACGGGGCGGCCGCCCATCTGCGCGCCAAGGGCGCCTGGAAGCTGATCCTGATGGGCGCGTCCAAGGGCGGCACCGCCGTCGTGAGGGCGGCCACGGTGCTGGAGCCGAGGCCCGACGCCGTCGTCTGGCTCTCCGGGCCGACCGAGTACGGCCCGGACGACGCCCTGGCCGCGGCGCCCAAGCTGACCTCGCCCGTGCTCTACATGGCGGGCGCCGAGGACAGCCCCTTCGGCGACGCGGCCGTCCAGCTGAGCAGAGCCAGCACCAAGGCGCCCGGGAACCGGCTCCACGAGCCCAAGGGCGTGTACGAGCACGGCGTCGCGCTGCTGGACGACGCCAAGAACTGGTCCACTGTGCTGGCCTTCCTCAAGAAGTACTGCATCTGAAAGAAGTACGGCGCCTGACGCCGCACCCGCCTACGGCGTGCCGGGTCCCGGGTCCAGGTCGGTCTCCTCGAAGACCAGCAGGGTCCGTGTGGACAGCACCTCGGGGATCGACTGGAGCTTGGTCAGGACCAGCTCGCGCAGCGCCCGGTTGTCCGGCGAGTGCACAAGCAGCAGCACGTCGAAGTCGCCGCTGACCAGGGCGATGTGCGCGGCGCCCGGCAGCGCCTGGAGCTGTTCGCGGACCGTGCGCCACGAGTTCTGCACGATCTTGAGCGTGATGTACGCGGACGCGCCCTGGCCCGCCCTCTCGTGATCCACGCGCGCGGTGAAGCCGCGGATCACCCCGTCGTCGAGCAGACGGTTGATCCGGGCGTAGGCGTTGGCGCGGGACACGTGCACACGCTCGGCCACGGAGCGTATCGACGCGCGCCCGTCGGTCTGGAGCATGCGCAGGATGTCGCGGTCGACGGCGTCCAGCGGCCGCGCCGCCGTGCCCTGGATGCCCTGACCCTCGTCGGCCATTTGTTCAGCTGCCATGTCCCCCCGCCTCCCTAGCATGGACGACCTGTCTCTATCCCAGGCTGTGCAGAACCGTTTGTCCACAGGCTCGCGGTGCCTGTAGCCAAAATGCGCTCTCGACCGAACAATCGGTAGGTGAGGCGCATCACACTGTCGTGCCTCCTTCCCGCTCCCACGAGGAGGTGCTTCGTCATGACGGTCCAAGAGCTGCCCGGTGCCGGTGCCGCCGCCTACCGGCCCACCCCTCCCCCTGCCTGGAGGCCCCGCACCGACCCCGCCCCGCTGCTCCCGGACCCCGAGCCGTACCGCGTGCTCGGCACGGACGCCCCGCTCGACCGCGCCCTGATGCTGCGGCTGTACGCGGAGCTGATCCGCGGCCGGCGGTACAACGCGCAGGCCACCGCCCTCACCAAGCAGGGCCGCCTCGCGGTCTACCCGTCCTCCACCGGCCAGGAGGCCTGCGAGGTCGCGGCCGCGCTGGTGCTCCAGGAGCAGGACTGGCTCTTCCCCAGCTACCGGGACACCCTCGCCGCCGTAGCCCGCGGACTCGACCCCGTACAGGCCCTTACCCTGCTGCGCGGCGACTGGCACACCGGATACGACCCGCACGAGCACCGCATCGCCCCCCTGTGCACCCCGCTCGCCACCCAGCTCCCGCACGCGGTGGGCCTGGCGCACGCCGCCCGGCTCAAGGGCGACGACGTGGTGGCGCTCGCCATGGTCGGCGACGGCGGCACCAGCGAGGGCGACTTCCACGAGGCGCTGAACTTCGCGGCCGTCTGGCAGGCCCCGGTCGTCTTCTTCGTGCAGAACAACGGCTTCGCGATCTCGGTGCCGCTGGCCAAGCAGACCGCGGCCCCCTCCCTCGCACACAAGGCCGTCGGGTACGGGATGCCGGGCCGGCTGGTCGACGGCAACGACGCGGCGGCGGTCCACGAAGTGCTGGCCGACGCCGTCGCGCGCGCCCGCCGTGGCGGGGGCCCCACGCTGATCGAGGCCGTGACGTACCGGATCGAGGCACACACCAACGCCGACGACGCCACCCGCTACCGGGTGGACGCCGAGGTGGCGGCGTGGCGCGACCACGACCCGATCCAGCTCCTGGAGGCCGAGCTGACCAGCCGCGGATTCCTCGACGACAGCGCGAAGAAGGCCGCGGCCGAGGCCGCGGAGACGATGGCCGCCGAGCTGCGCGAACGGATGAACGCGGACGCGGAGCTCGACCCCATGGACCTCTTCGCGCACGTCTACGCCGAGAAGACGGCCCAGCTGCGCGAACAGGAGGCCCAGTTGCGGGCCGAGCTGGCGGCGCACGAGAACGAGGACGAGGGGGAGCGATGACCACGGTCGCGGCGAAGCCCGCCACCATGGCGCAGGCGCTGCAGCGCGCCATGCGCGACGCGATGGCCGAGGACCCCACGGTCCATGTCCTCGGAGAGGACGTGGGCACGCTCGGCGGGGTCTTCCGGATCACCGACGGGCTCGCCAAGGAGTTCGGCGAGGACCGCTGCACCGACACCCCGCTCGCCGAGGCCGGGATCCTCGGCACGGCGGTCGGCATGGCGATGTACGGGCTGCGGCCCGTGGTGGAGATGCAGTTCGACGCGTTCGCCTACCCGGCGTTCGAGCAGCTGATCAGCCATGTCTCCAAGATGCGCAACCGCACGGGCGGCTCCATGGGCATGCCGCTGGTGGTCCGGGTGCCGTACGGGGGCGGGATCGGCGGCGTCGAGCACCACAGCGACTCCTCCGAGGCGTACTACATGGCGACCCCGGGGCTGCACGTGGTGACGCCCGCCACCGTCGAGGACGCGTACGGGCTGCTGCGCGCGGCCATCGCCTCCGACGACCCGGTCGTCTTCCTGGAGCCCAAGCGGCTCTACTGGTCGAAGGCCGAGTGGTCGCCGGACGCGCCCACCGAGGTGGCGCCGATCGGCAAGGCGGTGGTCCGCCGCCCCGGCCGCAGCGCCACGCTGATCACCTACGGGCCCTCCGTCCCGGTCTGCCTGGAGGCGGCCGAGGCGGCCACGGCCGAGGGCTGGGACCTGGAAGTCGTCGACCTGCGCTCCCTCGTGCCCTTCGACGACGAGACGGTGTGCGCCTCGGTGCGGCGTACGGGCCGGGCGGTCGTCGTCCACGAGTCGACCGGCTTCGGCGGCCCCGGCGGCGAGATAGCGGCCCGGGTCACCGAGCGCTGCTTCCACCACCTGGAGGCGCCGGTGCTGCGCGTCGCCGGGTTCGACATCCCGTACCCGCCGCCGATGCTGGAGAAGCACCACCTGCCGGGCGTGGACCGGGTCCTGGACGCGGTGGCGCGGCTGCAGTGGGAGGCGGGGAGCTGATGCCCAAGGTCCTGGAATTCAAGCTGCCGGACCTCGGCGAGGGCCTCACCGAGGCGGAGATCGTGCGCTGGCTGGTGGCGGTGGGCGACGTCGTGGCGATCGACCAGCCGGTGGTCGAGGTCGAGACCGCCAAGGCGATGGTGGAGGTGCCGTGCCCCTACGGGGGCGTGGTGACGGCGCGGTTCGGCGAGGAGGGCACGGAACTGCCCGTCGGCGCGCCCCTGCTGACCGTCGCCGTCGGCGCGCCCGAGGCCGCCGAGGCCGAGTCGTCGGAGTACTCCGGCAATGTGCTGGTCGGCTACGGGACGGGCGAGGCCGTGCGACGGCGGCGCCGGGTGCGCCCGGCGCCGGTGGGCGCACCGCCCGCCGCCGTGCCGGTGACGCCGTCCGGGCCCCCGGCGGATGCCGCGCCGGGCCACGCGCCCGTCGCCGCTCCGGCGGCCGGTGGCCCCGTGGCGGTCATCTCGCCCCTCGTACGGAAGCTGGCCCGCGAGAACGGAGTGGACCTGCGCGAGCTGACCGGTTCCGGGCCGGAGGGTCTGATCCTGCGCTGCGACGTGGAGTCGGCGCTTCGGGTGGAGGCCGAACCGGCAGGGACGACGGCCCGGCCCGTACCGGTGGCGGCCGGTTCCGCCACCGACGGGACGCGCATACCGCTGCGCGGGATACGGGGCGCGGTCGCCGACAAGCTGGCGCGCAGCCGGACCGAGATCCCGGACGCGACGTGCTGGGTCGACGCGGACGCCACCGAACTCATGGCGGCGCGGGCCGCGATGAACGCGGTGGGCGGCCCGAAGATCTCCGTACTGGCCCTGCTGGCCCGGATCTGCACGGCTGCCCTCGACCGGTATCCCGAGCTCAACTCGACAGTGGACACGGCGGCGCGGGAGATCGTGCGGCTGCCGGCGGTGCACCTGGGCTTCGCCGCCCAGACCGAGCGGGGCCTGGTCGTGCCGGTCGTCCGGGACGCGCAGGCGCGCAGCGCGGCGTCGCTGAGCGAGGAGTTCGCGCGGCTGACCGAGGCGGCCCGGGCGGGGACGCTGACACCCGGCGACCTGACCGGGGGCACCTTCACGCTGAACAACTACGGGGTGTTCGGGGTGGACGGATCCACGCCGATCATCAACCACCCCGAGGCGGCCATGCTCGGAGTGGGCCGGATCATGGCCAAGCCGTGGGTGCACCAGGGCGAGCTGGCGGTGCGTCAGGTCGTCCAGCTGTCGCTGACGTTCGACCACCGGGTGTGCGACGGCGGTACGGCGGGCGGATTCCTGCGGTACGTGGCGGACTGCGTGGAGCAGCCGGCGGTGCTGCTGCGGTCGCTGTAGCCGCGCGGGGGCAGCGAGGGCCGTAGCCGGGCAGGGGTAGCGGGCTCCGCTACCCCGTGTGCCCGGGCGGGCTTTCCCTCGTACCCAGGGGTGCCCCTCGTACCCCGGGGTGCCCCTCGTACCCCGGGCGATGCCCCTCGTATCCCGGGCGCCCCATACTGCTGGGATGACGACCCCCTATGACGCCATCGTGCTCGCCGGAGGGGCCGCGCGGCGGCTCGGCGGGGCGGACAAGCCCGGGGTGCGGGTGGGGGGCAGGGCGCTGCTCGACCGTGTGCTCGGCGCCTGCGCCGGGGCCGGGGTCACCGTGGTGGTCGGGGGGCGCCGGACCACGGCGCGGCCCGTGGTGTGGACGCGGGAGGAGCCGGCCGGCGGCGGGCCCCTCGCGGCGCTCGACGCCGGACTGCGGCTGACCACCGCCCCCTCGGTGCTCGCGCTCTCCGCCGACCTTCCCTTCCTGGGCGAACCCACCGTCACGGGCCTCCTGGACGCGCTCGCCACGGGCGGGCGCGAAGGCGTCCTGTGCGTCGACGAGAGCGGGCGGGCGCAGCCGCTGGTCGCCGTCTACCGGGCCGAGCCGCTCCGCCGTGAGCTCGCCCTCCTCGCAGCCGAGCACGGGGGCCTCGGCGGGCTTCCCCTGCGGCTGCTGACCCGGAAACTCGACCTCGCCCGCCTTCCCGCCCCCCAGCCCCTCGCCTCGTTCGACTGCGACACCTGGGAGGACATCGCGGCGGCCCGGGCCCGGATCAGGGAGCATGGGTACGTGCTGGACGAATGGATCACCGCAGTCAAGGACGAACTCGGCATCGACCTGGACGTCGACACCGGCGTGCTGCTCGACCTGGCCAGAGACGCCGCCCACGGCGTGGCCCGGCCCGCCGCGCCGCTCACGACCTTCCTGGTCGGCTACGCGGCCGCCAAGGCGGGCGGGGAGGGCGCCGATGTCGCCGAGGCGGCCCGCAAGGCCGCCGCCCTCGCCAACCGGTGGGCCGCCGAGAAGGACGAGCTCAACCCGTGACCGGCGCCGAGCCGTCCGTATCACCCGTCGACGACGGGGTGGAGGAGGCGCTGGCCCTGGTGAATGCTCCCGTCCCCGTCCCCGCCCCCGGCCCCGCACCGGGGTCCCGTCCCCGCCCCCGCCACCGCGCCGCGCCCTGGCATGAGGCCAGGGACACCGCCGTCGCGGCCGGGCGCGCGGCTCCCCGCCGCAGCCATCGGGTGCCGCTGGCCGAGGCCCTCGGCGAGACCCTGGCCGCCCCCCTCGCGGCCCTCACCGATCTGCCGTCCTTCGACACCTCCGCCATGGACGGCTGGGTCGTCGCGGGCCCCGGGCCCTGGCGGATCCGGGGCGCGGCCGACGGGATCCTCGCCGGGCACGCCGCACCCGCGCCCCTCGTGGACGGCGAGGCCGTACGGATCGCCACCGGCGCGCGCATCCCCGCCGAGGCGACCGCCGTCATCCGCAGCGAGCACGCCCGCACGGACGCGGCCAAGGCGCTGCTCCACGCGGAGCGGGAGGTCGTCACCGGGCAGGACATCCGTCCGCGCGGGCAGGAGTGCCGCTCCGGCGACCAGCTGCTGCCCGCGTCCACGCTGGTCACCCCGGCGGTCCTGGGGCTGGCGGCGGCCGCCGGGTACGACGGACTGAGCACCGTGCCACGGCCCCGCGTCGAGATCTTCGTCCTCGGCGACGAACTGCTGGCCGAGGGGCTGCCGCACGATGGGCTGATCCGGGACGCGCTCGGCCCGATGCTGGGGCCCTGGCTGCGCATGCTCGGCGCGGACGTCGTCGCCACGCGGCGGCTCAAGGACGACGCCGACATACTGCTCGCGGCCGTCACCGGGTCGGAGGCCGACCTGGTGATGACGACCGGCGGGACGGCGGCCGGGCCCGTCGACCATGTGCACCCCGTGCTGCGGGCGATGGGGGCCGAGCTGCTGGTGGACGGGGTCGCCGTCCGCCCCGGGCATCCGATGCTGCTGGCCCGCATCGCCGCCGGGAAGCACCTGGTGGGCCTGCCGGGCAACCCGCTCGCGGCCGTCTCGGCGCTGCTCACGCTCGCCGAACCCCTGTTGCGGGAGCTCGCGGGGCGCGCGGGCGGTGCCGCGTCCACCGGCCCGTACACCGCCGCGCTGCGCGACGAAGTCCACGGGCATCCGTACGACACCCGGCTCGTGCCCGTGGTGCACCGGGCCGACCGGATCGTGCCGCTGCACTACAACGGCCCGGCGATGCTTCGTGGGATCGCGGCGGCGGACGGGCTGGCGGTCGTACCGCCCGGCGGGGCGCGGGCCCGTCAGGAGGTCGAGGTCCTGGACCTGCCGTGGGGGCAACTGGCGGCGGGCGAAGGGTGTTTCACGTGAAACACCCCGCTTCTCTCGCCCGGCTCCGCAACTCCTGCACTCCCGAACGGTGTTTCACGTGAAACATCCCGCCCTGCTCCCCAACTCCTGCACCACTGAACGGTGTTTCACGTGAAACTGCCCGGCCAAGACGCGATCGCCCGGCAGGCGGGCGAGAATCTGGTCACCCGGCGGGTGAAACTGCCGCGCCGGGTGGTCGACCGGCCTCTGCGTCAGGTCGGCAAGCGGATCCTGATGGCGCTCAGCGTGCTGGTGCTGACCACGTTCATCGTGTGGATCGACCGTGCCGGCTACCACGACAACGCCGACGGCGGCGTTGACCTGCTGGACGCCGCCTACTACGCCACCGTCACGCTCTCCACGACGGGTTACGGCGACATCGTTCCGTACAGCGACAGTGCCAGGCTCACCAACATCCTGCTGGTGACACCGCTGCGCGTGCTCTTTCTGATCATCCTGGTCGGTACGACTCTCGAGGTCCTCACGGAGCGGACCCGGGAGGAGTGGCGGCTCAACCGCTGGAAGGCGAACTTGCGAGACCACACCGTCGTTGTCGGCTTCGGGACGAAGGGCCGTTCGGCGATCCAGACGCTGTGTGCGACCGGACTGAAGAAGGAGCAGGTCGTGGTCGTCGACCCGAGCGCGCAGGTGGTCGAGACCGCCAACGCGGAGGGGTTCGTCGGGGTCGTCGGGGACGCGACGCGCAGTGATGTGCTGCTCCGCGCCGAGGTGCAGAAGGCCCGTCAGATCGTGATCGCCACCCAGCGCGACGACACGGCGGTGCTGGTCACGCTGACGGCACGCCAGCTCAACCGGGGGGCGAAGATCGTCGCGGCGGTGCGGGAGGAGGAGAACGCGCCGCTGCTGCGGCAGTCCGGGGCGGATGCGGTGATCACCAGCGCGAGCGCGGCCGGGCGGCTGCTCGGGCTGTCCGTGCTCAGCCCGAGCGCCGGAACGGTGATGGAGGACCTGATCCAGCAGGGCAGCGGGCTCGACCTCGTCGAACGGCCGGTGAAGAAGAGCGAGGTGGGGCGGGGGGTCCGGGAGACCGAGGACCTCACGGTCAGTGTGCTGCGCGGACACCGGCTGCTGGCGTACGACGACGCACGGGCCAGCCCGCTCCAGCTGACGGACCGGCTGATCACGATCGTACGGGCGGGCGGGGCGGCCTCGGAGGGCGCGGCGGAGTAGCGTCGGCCGCATGCATGCGATCACGATTCCTGAGCCGGGTGGTCCCGAAGCGCTGGTCTGGGCCGAGGTGCCCGATCCGGTGGCGGGCGAGGGCGAGGTCCTCGTCGAGGTGGCGGCGGCGGCCGTCAACCGTGCGGATGTGCTGCAGCGGCAGGGGCACTATGAGCCGCCGCCGGGGGCCTCGCCGTATCCGGGCCTTGAGTGCTCCGGGCGGATCGTCGCACTGGGGACCGGGGTGTCCGGGTGGTCCGTGGGCGACGAGGTGTGCGCGCTGCTCAGCGGTGGCGGGTACGCGGAGAAGGTGGCGGTGCCGGTGGGGCAGTTGCTGCCGGTGCCGGAAGGGGTGGAGCTGACGGTCGCGGCGTCGCTGCCGGAGGCCGTCTCGACGGTGTGGTCCAACGTGTTCATGGTTTCCCATCTGAGGCCCGGCGAGACGCTGTTGGTGCACGGGGGTGCGAGCGGGATCGGCACGATGGCGATCCAGCTGGCCAAGGCGGTCGGGGCGCGGGTCGCCGTCACGGCGGGCGGGCCCGCGAAGCTGGCGCGGTGCGCGGAACTGGGCGCGGACGTGCTGATCGACTACCGCGAGCAGGACTTCGTGGAGGAGCTCCGCAAGGCGACGGACGGGGCGGGGGCGGACGTCGTCCTCGACATCATGGGCGCGAAGTATCTCGACCGGAACGTACGGGCGTTGGCGGTCAACGGGCGGTTGGCCGTCATCGGGATGCAGGGCGGGGTGAAGGGTGAGCTCAACCTCGGGGCGCTGATGGCGAAGCGGGCGGCGGTGACGGCGACGACCCTGCGGGGGCGCCCGGCGGTGGAGAAGGCGGCGATCGTGGCGGCGGTCCGGGAGCATGTGTGGCCGCTGGTTGCTGCGGGGCGGGTGCGGCCGGTTGTGGACCGGGCGTTGGGGATGAGCTCCGCGGCGGAGGGGCATCGGGTGCTGGAGGCGGGGGAGCACGTGGGGAAGGTTTTGCTGGTGGTTTGAGCCCCTCCCCGCCCCTTCCCGCTGAGACATGTGCGGCTACGCCGCGTGGCCTCCGGGGGTGGGTGGGGGAAGGGGGTTTCCCGGGGACTCCGTCCCCGGGCGGCTGGGCGGGGGCTCCGCCCCCTGCACCCCTGGCGGGGCCTGCGGCCCCTGCACCCCGCATCGGGCTGCGCCCCGGACCCCGCGAGGTTGGGCCTCGGCCCCTGCTCGGGTAGGTGGGCTGCTGGGGCTCGGCCCCCACGGGTGGGCGGGCTGGTGGGGGCCGCTGTCCTCGGGCCCTCATGGAGCTGCGCCCCGCCAGCTCGTCTGCGGGCTGTGTGTGGCTGGCTGTGCGATTCCCCGCGCCCTGAGGGGCACCCCGCCTGCGCAGGTGGCGTGGGGCCGCCCCCGGCCCATCAGGGCGCGCGGCAGCCCCGCCGCACTCCTACAAGTACGGCCCCGACCGCAGCCCCGGCCCGTCCTCGTCGTCGTGAGAGGTGCCGGGCGGGAGGGCTCGGCGCATTTGTTCCAGTTGGGCCCGGGCTGCCATCTGCTGGGCGAACAGGGCCGTCTGGATGCCGTGGAAGAGGCCTTCCAGCCAGCCCACCAACTGGGCCTGGGCGATGCGCAGTTCCGCTTCGGAGGGGATCGCCTCGTCCGTGAAGGGGAGCGAGAGGCGCTCCAGCTCCTCGACCAGCTCCGGGGCCAGGCCGTCCTCAAGCTCCTTGACCGAGGAGGCGTGGATGTCCTTCAGGCGTACGCGGCTCGCCTCGTCCAGAGGAGCCGCGCGTACTTCTTCCAGAAGTTGCTTGATCATGCTGCCGATGCGCATGACCTTCGCCGGCTGTTCGACCATCTCCGTCACCGGGACCTCGCGCGACTCGTCGTCACCGCCGCCGATGGCCATGCCGTCCTGTCCGACTACCAGGATGTGGGGGCTGTCCGGCGACTGTTCGTTCCTCGGCATCTCCATGCCGCCCATTCTCTCGCACACGTGCCTCACATCACGTTGTGCCCCCGGAGAGGGGTGATCCACCCATTGGAGGGGAGGGAAATGTGCGTCAGGGTCGGCGTAGGCGCAGGGCCAGGAAACCCAGGCCCAGGCCCGTCAGGGTCAGGCCCGCCCCCATCGACAGGACGTGGACCCGTAGGTCCGACGTGGTGGACAGACGGGACGGCTGGCTCTTGCTGGCCACCGCCGGCTCGGCGCTCGGGGGCGGCGGTGTAGGCGACAGGAACGCGTCGGCGATCGGCTGCGCCGACTCGTCCGGTACGTACGGGAGGGTCTGCGGCGGGCGTCCCGGCCTGGCCCGGCCCTCCCCGGCCCGGTTGCCCGCGAGACGCTGGTCCAGGGGGGAGGGGGCGGCGGGCGGCGCCGGGTCCCCGGCGGCGTACGCGGGTGTGCCGGGCGGGGTCACGACCAGCAGGACCGCCAGCGCGGCGCCCACGCCGAGTGTCCGGAGCCGCGCCCGGAGCCGTGTCCGGAGCCCTGAAGCCATGGAGTCAGCGTCACATGACTCGACAAAACGGGCATCCCGGGCGCGTCACCCGGGTGCCCCGAGCCCGCGCCCCCTACTGCTGCGGCGGGTTGCCCGACGACAGCGTCAGCGTGAACTGTGCCGTCTTGGGGTCGACATCGACGCCCGACGCCGGGAACTGCGTCACCACGACGTCCTGGCCCCACTGGCCGTTGTCCACGGTCTCGGTGTTGACCTTCCAGCCCGCCGCCTGGATGCACGACTTAACCGAAAGGATGTCCTTGTAGCTGAAGTCGGGCGCCTGGACCTTCGACGGGTCGAGGGCGGACTTCGAAGGGCTCGTGCACTTGGTCGTGTCCAGCGTGCGGCTGCGCTCGGGGCCCTTGTGGCCCGCGACGTTCTCGCTGGAGGCCTTCTTGTCGCCGCCGGAGTCCGAGTCGCCGCCGTTGTTCAGCGTCAGCGCCGTGACCAGGCCGCCGACCGCGAGGACCGCCACCGCGATCGCGCCCACGATGACGGGGGTGTTCTTCTTCGAAGAAGAACCACCGGCCGGGGCGCTCGGGGAGATCGTGTACGGCGGCGGGGTGTGCTGCGCGGGCATCGGTGCCTGCGGCTGCATCTGCTGCTGCGGGTAGCCGTACGAGGGCTGCGGGTGGGGCGTGGGGGCCGGCGTCGGCGGGCCGTACGGGCTCGCCTGGTACGGGGTCTGGACGCTGCCCTGGTAGCCCTGCTGGGCCGAGGAGTCCAGCGGCGGGAAGACCGTCGAGCCGACGCCCTGGCCGCTGGAGACCGGGCCGCCGCCGGTGATCACCGGGGCCGCGCCGGTCTGGCCGCTGGCGGAGATACGGGCGATCTCGTCGCGCATCGCGGCGGCGCTCGGGAAGCGCTCGTTCGGGTTCTTCTTCAGCGCGCGGGCCACCAGCGCGTCCACGGCCGGCGGGATGGAGCGGTTGACCGAGGAGGGCGCGACCGGCTCCTCCTGGACGTGTGCGTACGCGATGGCCAGCGGCGAGTCGGCGTCGAACGGGATGCGGCCGGTGAGCAGCTGGAAGAGCATGATGCCGACCGAGTACAGGTCGGAGCGGGCATCCACGCCACGGCCCAGCGCCTGCTCGGGCGAGAGGTACTGCGGGGTGCCGACGACCATGCCGGTCTGGGTCATCGAGGTGACGCCGGACTGCATGGCGCGCGCGATGCCGAAGTCCATGACCTTGACCACACCACGCTTGGTCACCATCACGTTGCCGGGCTTGATGTCGCGGTGGACCAGGCCCATCTCGTGGCTGACCTCAAGGGCCGCCAGTACGTCGGCGGTCATCTTGAGGGCCTTGTCGGCGGGCATCGCGCCGTACTGCTGGATGTCGGTGTGCAGCACCGAGCCGAGCGGCTGGCCCTCCACGTACTCCATGACGATGTACGGCATCATCGCGCCGCCCAGCTCGTCCTCACCGGTGTCGAAGACCGAGACGATGTTGGTGTGCTGGAGCTTGGCGACGGCCTGGGCCTCGCGGCGGAAGCGCTCGCGGAACGACTGTTCCCGGCCGAGTTCGGTGTGCAGGGTCTTGATGGCCACCTGGCGGTCAAGCGCGGCGTCGTACGCCAGGTAGACGGAGGCCATGCCGCCTTCGCCGAGGAGGTCGCGCAGCTGGTAGCGCCCGCCCGCGATGGAGCCGCCCGCATAGCGGCCCTGTGCGCCGTCCTGGCTCATGACTGTGCATCCCCCCGTGGCGCGACGGCCAGTGATGATCCTCGAATTTTTCAGGCCAAGTCTGCCGGAGGGGCCTGACACGTCAAGCCGGGTGCCCGTTCCGTGACCGTACGCGCAAGAAGCGTCTCGTAAGCGTTACAGGAATCGCATGGAATTTGCATGGGTACACGCGGAACCGATTGGATGGCCGGTCCATCCCGAACCGGCGGCTTGTACGAACGCTGTAGCGTGCACTACTGCACAACCGTAAGACCGTAAGGAACCACCGCTGACGCGGCCAGACACGACGGCGAGGACTGATGGCACCCGAACCCGAGGGAAACGGCGCCGGGATGCCCGATGCGCAGGACCACGAGTCGTGGGTCGGCGGACTCGTCGGTGACGGCCGCTACCGGATGACGCACCGGCTCGGCCGGGGCGGCATGGCGGAGGTCTTCGCGGCCGAGGACGTACGTCTGGGCCGTACCGTCGCGGTGAAGCTGCTCCGTCCCGATCTCGCCGAGGACCCGGTCTCCAAGGCCCGCTTCACGCGCGAGGCGCAGTCGGTGGCCGGGCTCAACCACCATGCGGTGGTGGCGGTGTACGACTCGGGCGAGGACACGGTGGGCGGCCAGACCGTCCCCTACATCGTGATGGAGCTGGTCGAGGGCCGCACCATCCGTGACCTGCTGGTCCAGGCGGACGCGCCGCCGGTGGAGCAGGCGCTGATCATCGTCTCCGGCGTCCTTGAGGCGCTGGCGTATTCGCACCAGCACGGCATCGTGCACCGCGACATCAAGCCCGCCAACGTGATCATCACGCACACCGGCGCCGTCAAGGTGATGGACTTCGGCATCGCGCGCGCCCTGCACGGCGCGCAGTCGACGATGACGCAGACCGGCATGGTCATGGGCACGCCGCAGTACCTCTCGCCGGAGCAGGCGCTCGGCAAGGCCGTCGACCACCGCTCGGACCTGTACGCGACGGGCTGCCTGCTGTACGAACTGCTCGCGCTGCGCCCGCCCTTCACCGGCGAGACACCGTTGTCAGTGGTGTACCAGCACGTCCAGGACACCCCGGTTCCGCCGTCGCACGTAGCCGATGTGGCGCCGCCGGAACTCGACGGGCTCGTCATGCGTTCTCTCGCCAAGGACCCGGACGACCGTTTCCAGTCCGCCGAGGAGATGCGCGGCCTGGTCCAGTACGGATTGCAGATGCTCCAGGCGCAGGGCAGCCACACCGGCACCTGGAACACCGGTCCGGTCGAGCTCATGCACGAGGGCGCCCGCGCCCCCGCCATGGGCATGACCGCGCCGACCTCCGCCATGGGCCACCCCGTGCACGGGGAGACCTCGCAGTTCCGCGGTCCGATCCTGCCGCCGATGAACCCGGACGACGGCGGGTACGACGGGGGTTACGGCTCGGGCGGCTACAACAACGGCGGCTACAACGGCAACGGCCGCCGCTCCAGCGGCCGGGGCAAGGTCGTCCTGTTCGTGGTGTTCGCGATCATCGCGATCGCGGCGGGCGTGGCGTTCGCGATCAACGCGGCGAACAAGAAGGACGGCGGTCAGACGCCGAAGAAGCCGGCGATCTCCCACTCCCCGTCGCCGTCCGACGAGTCGAAGACCTCGCCGAGCCCCGACGACCAGGCCAGCCGCGGCCAGGACCAGACGTCGACGACCGGCGGCGACTACCCGCCGCCGTACACGCCGTCGCCCAAGCACACCAAGAAGCGCTCGCCGTCGCCGGGCACCAACCAGGGCACGACGTCCGGCACGAACCAGGGCACGACCTCGGGCACCGACCAGGGGACGACGGCCGGTACGGACGAGGGCACGACGGCCGGGACGGACGAGGGCACGACGACGGGCACGACGGCCGGGACGGACCAGGGCACGACGGCCGGTACGGACCAGGGCACGACCGCGGGCACCAACGCGGGGACGAACCAGGGCACCACCACCGGTACGACCGCGGGTACCAACGCGGGGACGAACCAGGGCACCACCACCGGTACGACCGCGGGTCAGAGCGCCGGCGGCAGCACGCCCAAGACGCCCTGAGGCGCCCGGCGTTCGTGCCTCACCCCGCGAACGCCTCGCACACCGCCTCGTATTCGCGGGTCCACCAGACCGCCAGGGCCGACGCCGCAGGGAACTGCGGGTCGGCCCTTCGGTCTTGGAGCTGGTAGCGCCAGCGCAGGATCCAGAAGTCGTTGAGCCGCTCCCACCACACGCGGTGGACGGCGGCGGCGAGCTCCGCCGGGTCCGCGCCGGTGGCTCCCCGGTACGCGCGGGCGTACGCGCGCACCTTGTCCAGCTCCAGCTCCCCGGCCGGGCGTACGAAGAAGATCACGGCGGCCCGTACCGCCTCCTCCGCGCGGGGCTGGACGCCGAGGCGGTCCCAGTCGACGATCGCGGCGGGCTCCTTGCCGCGGTAGAGCAGGTTCAGCGGATGGAAGTCGCCGTGCACCCAGCCGCCGGCGTTCTGCGGGGGCGGGCGGCGGTGGGCGTGCTGCTCGATGAGGTGGCGGCGCTCGCGCAGCCGGTGTTCGGCGAGCTCGTCGAAGGAGTCGCGGGGGCGGCGCCGGCGGGCGCGGGCGAGCAGGTCGTCGATGAGGGCGAAGGTGTCGGCGGGGTCGGCGCTGAGGTGGTCGGCGTGCTCGTCCCGCCCCTCCATCACCTCCTCCAGGCAGATGTGGACGAGGCCGAGCAGTGCGCCGAGCCGCCGCGAGCCGACGGCGCTGAGCTGGGCGCCGTCGCGGTGGCGGCCGTGGACCCATGGGTGCAGGGCGTAGCAGCGGCCGCCGAGGACGGTGACGGTGTCGCCGTCGGAGTCCGGTACGGGGGGCGCGACGGGCACGCCGAGCGCCTGGAGGCGGCGGGTGGCGTCGTGCTGGCGGGCGATGGCCTCGCGGTCGCCGTCGAGGTGGTGCTTCAGGAAGAACTCGCCGCGGGTGGTGGCGAGGCGGTAACCGCGGTTGAGGAGGCCCTGGGCGACGGGTTCGCAGGTGAGCGGCTCGCCCAGCGAGGCGAATCGGCGAAGCAGATCCCTCACGGGCGGGGTTGCATATGAGCGCGGCACGCGCCAGATGTTAGATCACACGGCGTGGCGCAGGTGTGGCTCTGTGGAATAGTCCAACGAGTGGACGGTTACGAACTGGCGTTCGATGCATAGAGGGACGGGCTCGAAGGGCTCGCCGTCCACGCGGTGGGGCCCCGCCTGGGGCTGCGCCCCGAGCCCCTTGGCTCGGTGGGCCGATCTACGGGGCTCCGCCCCCCGGGTCCCTTGTTCGTCCGCGGGTTCGGTGGGGGCTGGTCGCGCAGTTCCCCGTGCCCCTTTTTGGCCCGGTGTTTGTCTGCGGGTCGGTTGTGGTTGCTCGCGCAGTTCCCCGCGCCCCTAAAAGCGCCTCTTCGGGGCGCCCAGGGGATTGCCGCGCAGCGGCATTCAAGGGGCGCGGGGTACTGCGCGACCGGCCAGGGGCGGCCCGCAGACGAACGGGGCCCGGCCGAAATTCAGCCCCTGCGGCGTTTGGGGAGCGGGGTCCGGGGCGGAGCCCCGAAGCGGGGGCGGGGGCGCAGCCCCGGTGGGGGTTACCGGGGGGCGGAGCCCCCGTGAGCGGGGTGCAGGGGCCGCACAGGCCCCGCAAAGGGGTCCGGGGGCGTAGCCCCCGGGAGACCACCCTCACCCCCCACCCACCCCCGGAGGGTCTAGGCGAAGGGGCGGGGTGGGGGACTCGTGGGGCTAATGGCGTTCGGCCTGGATTCTTGCCACATACGCCGCCGCCTGCGACCGCCGCTCCATCCCCAGCTTCGACAGCAGCGACGAGACATAGTTCTTGATCGTTTTCTCTGCCAGGTGCAGGCGTTCGCCGATCACCCGGTTCGTGAGGCCCTCGCCGATCAGGTCGAGGATCCTGCGTTCCTGCTCGGTGAGGTTGGCCAGGCGGTCGTCGCGCTTGGCCGTGCCGCCGTCGCGCAGGCGCTCAAGGACCCGGGCCGTGGCGACCGGGTCGAGCAGGGACTTGCCCGCCGCCACGTCCCGTACCGCCGAGAGCAGTTCGCTGCCCCGGATCGCCTTGAGGACATATCCGGACGCACCCGCCATGATCGCATCGAAGAGGGCTTCGTCATCCGCGAACGAGGTCAGCATCAGGCATTTGATGTCCTCGTTCTGGGAGCGGATCTCGCGGCAGACCTCCACGCCGCTCCCGTCCGGCAGCCGGACGTCGAGCACAGCCACGTCCGGACGCGTCGCAGGGATCCTGACCAGGGCATCCGTCGCGGTGCCGGCCTCGCCGACCACCTCGATGTCCTCCTCGACGGAGAGCATTTCGTGGACGCCACGGCGGACCACTTCGTGGTCGTCGAGCAGGAATACGGTGATTTTGCCTGGTTCGCGCACGGAGGCAGTCTCACACATTCGCTCTTCCCGTGCCGCAGGTGACCGGGATAACGTGCCGTTGTTCCGGCGGCCTGCAAGGCTGTGACCAGTGGTTGTTCCCGACTTTCTCGATTTACTTGGAAATCCAAGCAAAATCGCAGGTCAAATGGGGTTTCGCAGTAATGCGCAGCACTGGGTAACGTGCCTATGACAGGGCGCTCGCCGGGGCACCTGTCACGCCTGGTTCCCGGTGAGGCGCACCCACCCCCGTGCACCGCGACCGGAAGCAGGCGAGGAGCCGCAACTGGCCACACCGGCGAACCCGGGGGCCGGACAGACGGAGGAGCACGCACGTGACCGTGGAGAGCACTGCCGCGCGCAAACCGCGACGCAGCAGCAAGCGCACCGGTAGCAGCGCCGGGAAGGCTGTCGCCGAACCCCAGCTCGTACAGCTGCTGACGCCCGAGGGCCAGCGGGTCGAGCACCCTGACTACGACGTTGACCTGACCCCCGAAGAGCTGCGCGGGCTCTACCGCGACATGGTGCTGACCCGGCGCTTCGACGCCGAGGCCACCGCACTGCAGCGCCAGGGCGAGCTGGGCCTGTGGGCCTCGCTGCTCGGCCAGGAGGCCGCCCAGATCGGCTCCGGCCGCGCTCTGCGCGACGACGACTATGTGTTCCCGACCTATCGCGAGCACGGTGTCGCCTGGTGCCGGGGGGTCAACCCCACCAACCTCCTCGGCATGTTCCGTGGTGTGAACCACGGCGGCTGGGACCCCAACAGCAACAATTTCCACCTGTACACGATCGTGATCGGCTCGCAGACGCTGCACGCGACCGGTTACGCCATGGGTGTGGCCAAGGACGGCGCGGACTCGGCCGTGATCGCGTACTTCGGCGACGGCGCCTCCAGCCAGGGCGATGTCGCGGAGTCGTTCACCTTCTCCGCCGTCTACAACGCCCCGGTCGTGTTCTTCTGCCAGAACAACCAGTGGGCGATCTCGGAGCCGACCGAGAAGCAGACCCGGGTGCCGCTCTACCAGCGCGCCCAGGGCTACGGCTTCCCCGGCATCCGGGTCGACGGCAACGACGTGCTGGCCTGTCTGGCCGTGACCCGGTCCGCCCTGGAGCGGGCCCGGCGCGGCGAGGGGCCGACCCTGGTCGAGGCGTTCACGTACCGGATGGGCGCGCACACCACCTCCGACGACCCGACCAAGTACCGGGCCGACGAGGAGCGCGAGGCGTGGGAGGCCAAGGACCCGATCCTGCGGCTGAAGACGTACCTGGAGAACGAGGGGCACGCCGACGAGGCGTTCTTCACCTCCCTCGAAGAGGAGTCCGAGACGCTCGGCAAGCAGGTCCGCGAGGCGGTCCGCGCCATGCCCGACCCGGACCGGATGGCCATCTTCGAGAACATCTACGCCGACGGGCACGCGCTCGTCGACGAGGAGCGGGCCCAGTTCGCGGCCTACCAGGCGTCGTTCGCGACTGAGTCCGATGGCGGCTTCGCCGCGGGGGAGGGCAAGTAGCCATGACCGTACAGAAGCTTCCCATCGCGAAGGCGATCAACGAGTCGCTGCGCAAGGCGATGGAGAACGACCCCAAGGTCCTGATCATGGGTGAGGACGTCGGCAAGCTCGGCGGCGTCTTCCGGGTCACCGACGGGCTCCAGAAGGACTTCGGCGAGGGCCGGGTCATCGACACCCCGCTCGCCGAGTCGGGCATCGTCGGCACCGCGATCGGCCTGGCCCTGCGCGGCTACCGCCCGGTCGTGGAGATCCAGTTCGACGGCTTCGTCTTCCCGGCGTACGACCAGATCGTCACCCAGCTCGCGAAGATGCACGCCCGCGCGCTCGGAAAGATCAAGCTGCCGGTCGTCATCCGCATCCCCTACGGCGGCGGCATCGGCGCGGTAGAGCACCACAGCGAGTCCCCGGAGGCGCTCTTCGCGCACATCCCCGGCCTCAAGGTGGTCTCGCCCTCCAACGCCTCCGACGCGTACTGGATGATGCAGCAGGCCATCCAGTCCGACGACCCCATCATCTACTTCGAGCCCAAGCGGCGTTACTGGGACAAGAGCGAGGTCGACACCGAGGCCATCCCCGGTCCGCTGCACAAGGCCCGTACGGTCGTGGCCGGTTCGGACCTGACGCTGGTGGCGTACGGTCCGATGGTGAAGGTCTGCGTGGAGGCCGCCGCGGCCGCCGCCGAGGAGGGCAAGTCGATCGAGGTCCTGGACCTGCGCTCGATGTCCCCGATCGACTTCGACGCGGTCCAGGCGTCGGTGGAGAAGACGCGCCACCTGGTGGTCGTCCACGAGGCGCCGGTGTTCTACGGCGCGGGCGCGGAGATCGCCGCGCGGATCACCGAGCGCAGCTTCTACCACCTGGAGGCACCGGTGCTCAGGGTCGGCGGCTATCACGCCCCGTACCCGCCGGCGCGCCTGGAGGAGGAGTACCTGCCGGGTCTGGACCGGGTGCTCGACGCCGTCGACCGCTCGCTGGCGTACTGAGGAGTCCCGTGACCATGACTGAAACTTCTGCCCGCTTCCGCGAGTTCAAGATGCCGGACGTCGGCGAGGGGCTCACCGAGGCGGAGATCCTCAAGTGGTACGTCCAGCCCGGCGACACGGTCACCGACGGCCAGGTCGTCTGCGAGGTGGAGACGGCGAAGGCGGCCGTCGAGCTGCCGATCCCCTTCGACGGGGTGGTGCACGAGCTGCGCTTTCCCGAGGGCACGACGGTGGACGTCGGCGAGGTGATCATCTCGGTGGACGTGGCCCCGGGCTCCGGTGAGCCGGCCGCCGAGGCCGCCGCCCCCGTCCAGACACCGGTCGCCGAGGCCCCGGCCGCCGAGGAGCCTGAGGCGCCCAAGGGCCGCCAGCCGGTCCTCGTCGGCTACGGGGTCGCGGAGTCCTCCACCAAGCGCCGCCCGCGCAAGGGGGCTTCGGTCCCCGGGCAGGCCGTGGCCGTGCCGGCCGAGCTGAACGGCCACGGCGCCGCCCCGGCCGCCCGGCCGCTGGCGAAGCCGCCGGTCCGCAAGCTGGCCAAGGACCTGGGCATCGACCTGGCGAGCGTGGTCCCGACCGGCCCGGACGGCGTCATCACCCGCGACGACGTCCACGCGGCGGCGGCCCCGGTGGCAGAACCGGCCCCTGTTTCACGTGATACAGCTCCCGCGCCCGTCGCGGCCGTTGTCTCCACGGACGCGCGCGAGACCCGTATCCCCGTCAAGGGCGTACGCAAGGCGACCGCGCAGGCGATGATCGGCTCGGCGTTCACGGCGCCGCACGTCACCGAGTTCGTGACGGTGGACGTGACGCGCACGATGAAGCTGGTCGAGGAGCTGAAGGGCGACAAGGAGATGGCGGGGCTGCGGGTCAACCCGCTCCTGCTCATCGCCAAGGCCCTGCTCGTCGCGATCAAGCGCAACCCCGACGTCAACGCGTCGTGGGACGAGGCGGCGCAGGAGATCGTCCTCAAGCACTATGTGAACCTGGGCATCGCGGCGGCCACCCCGCGCGGTCTGATCGTCCCGAACATCAAGGACGCCCACGACAAGACGCTGCCGCAGCTGGCGGCGTCCCTGGGCGACTTGGTGTCGACGGCCCGCGAGGGCAAGACGTCTCCGGCGGCGATGCAGGGCGGCACGGTCACCATCACCAATGTGGGCGTGTTCGGCGTCGACACGGGCACCCCGATCCTGAACCCGGGCGAGTCCGCGATCCTCGCGGTCGGTGCGATCAAGCTCCAGCCCTGGGTCCACAAGGGCAAGGTGAAGCCCCGCCAGGTCACCACGCTGGCGCTGTCCTTCGACCACCGCCTGGTCGACGGCGAGCTGGGATCCAAGGTGCTGGCCGATGTGGCGGCGGTCCTGGAGCAGCCCAAGCGGCTGATCACCTGGGCGTAAGCGAGTGTGAGTGCCCCCGGACGCCCGTGCGTCCGGGGGCACTGCCGTGCGGCCGAGGAGGCGAGAGGCGTTTCGGCATCCGGACGCCCCCTTTCTGATGGACAACTGTTGTATCTATCCTGTGCGCATGCCGTCCGCTCCCGCCTCCGCCGTCACGCCCGCACCGGCCTCCGTGAAGCAGCCGCCTGCCGCCGACCGCGTCTATATGCACGTCAAGCAGGCCGTACTCGACCGGCGGTACGAGGGCGGGACGCTCCTCACCGAGGGCGAGCTGGCCGAGGCCGTCGGGGTGTCGCGCACGCCCGTGCGCGAGGCGCTGCTCAAGCTCGAAGTGGAAGGGCTCATCCGGCTCTACCCCAAGAAGGGCGCCCTCGTCATCGCCGTCTCCGCGCAGGAGACCGCCGACGTGGTCGAAACCCGGCTCCTGGTCGAGGAGTTCGCCGCCCGCAGGGCGGTCCCCGCGCCCGGGCGGCTGATCGCACGGCTCGAAGAGCTCCTGGAGGAGCAGAAGGCGAACGCGGCGGCCGGCGACCTCGCCGCCGTCGCCGTCACCGACCGCTGCTTCCACGCCGAGATCGTCCGCAACGCCGGGAACGAGATCCTCTCCCGGCTCTACGACCAGATGCGCGACCGGCAGCTGCGGATGGGCGTCGCCGTGATGCACGCCCAGCCCGACCGGATCGCCAAGAACATCGCCGAGCACGAGGAGATGCTGGAGGCCATCCGGGCCGGCGACGCCGAGCGCGCCGCGCACTGTGTGCGCCAGCACCTGAGCTGGGTCAAGGTCCTGGTCCGGGGTGAGGAACGATGAGCTCCGCCGCAGCAGGAGCGAGCCCTTCCCTGCCGGGCGACCCTCCCGGCGGGCGCCGCGCCGCCCTCGTCTGGGGCGTCGGCGTCTGCGTCTACTTCGTCGCCGTCATCTTCCGCACCAGCCTCGGCGTCGCCGGGCTCGACGCCGCCGACCGGTTCGGCGTCAACGCCTCCGCGCTCTCCACCTTCTCCATACTCCAGCTGCTCGTCTACGCGGGGATGCAGATACCCGTCGGCCTCATGGTCGACCGTCTGGGCACCAAGAAGGTGCTCACCCTGGGCGTCGTGCTCTTCACGGCCGGGCAGCTCGGCTTCGCGCTCTCACCCTCGTACGGCACCGCCCTCGCCTCCCGCGCCCTGCTCGGCTGCGGCGACGCGATGACGTTCATCAGCGTCCTGCGGCTCGGCTCGCGCTGGTTCCCCGCCCGGCGGGGCCCGCTGATAGCGCAGGTGGCGGCGCTCTTCGGAGTGGCGGGCAACCTCGTCTCCACCATCGTCATCTCCCGCGCGCTGCACGGGATCGGCTGGACGCAGACCTTCGCGGGCAGCGCGCTCGCCGGAGTGGCCGTCCTCGTCCTGCTGCTCCTGTTCCTGCGCGACCACCCCGAGGGCCACGAGCCCGCGCCCGTCACCCACGCCGGGGCCGCCTACGTACGCCGCCAGATCGCCGAGTCCTGGCGCGAGCCGGGGACGCGGCTGGGGATGTGGGTGCACTTCACCACGCAGTTCCCGGCCATGGTGTTCCTGCTGCTGTGGGGGATGCCGTATCTGGTCGAGGCGCAGGGCCACTCCCGGGGGACGGCCGGCGAGCTGCTGACCCTGGTCGTGCTGTCCAACATGGTGGTGGGCCTGGTGTACGGGCAGGTCATCGCCCGCCACCACGCGGCCCGCACGCCGCTCGCCCTCGGCACGGTCGGGGCGACCGCCGCGCTGTGGGCCGGCGCCGTCGCCTACCCCGCGCCGCACTCGCCGATGTGGCTGCTGATCACCCTCTGCGTGGTGCTCGGCGCCTGCGGTCCCGCGTCGATGATCGGGTTCGACTTCGCCCGCCCGGCCAACCCGCCGGAGCGTCAGGGCACGGCCTCGGGAATCGTCAACATGGGTGGTTTCACGGCCTCGATGACGACGCTGCTCGCGGTGGGCGTGCTGCTCGACGCGACCGGCGACAACTACCGGATCGCGTTCGCCTCGGTGTTCGTCCTTCAGGCGCTGGGCGTCACCCAGATCCTGCGGTTGCGCGGCCGCGCGGCGCACCGCGAACGGGAACGCCTGGTGGCGAGCCGGGTGGAGGCGGTGCACGTCCCCGCGTAGCACCCCTAAGCGGACCGGCCTACGGCCTCTCCGCTTACGGCGTCACCGCTTACGGCGTCACCGCGAAGTCCCGCAGGATCGCCGCCGCCAGCTCCTGGTCGCCCTCGGTCTTCACCCGGTCCGCGACGGCGTGCGGGCGCACCCGGCCGCAGGCCAGGCGGACGAACGTCTCCCAGTCCAGCGCGATCGTGGCGAGCGGGCCGAGCGAGGGGGCGCCGTCGACCGTGCCGTGCCCGTCGGCGTCCACCCGTACCGTACGCAGGAACTCCACCGGCCCGTGGACGTCGAAGACGACCGCCGAGTTCGGCGGGGCCCCGGCGTCCTTGGCGACCACTCTCGGCAGCGTGTGCAGCAGGATGTCGCGGACGACGTACGCGCCCGGCGAGTCGAGGTTGCCCGGCTTGCCCAGCGCCCACCGCAGGTCCTGTTCGTGCACCCACACGTCGAACGCCCGCATCCGCAGCGCCAGTTCCAGCGTCTGCTCGGCGCCGAGCGGGGCGCGGACCATGGTGTCGGGAGCCCGGTTCTCGTTGCGCAGCTGCCGCGCCCGGCGGATGATCGTGTACTCCAGCTCCGAGGTCATCTCCGGCGCGGTGTGGTGCCGGCGCACATCGACCTGCATCTCCATGTAGCGCGCGAACTCACTCTGTACGTGGTAGAGATCGCGCGGCAGGGTGTGGATCGGGCGCGGGTCGCCGAGCTGTTCGCACTCCATCCCGATGATGTGCGACACGATGTCGCGCACCGACCACGCCGGGCATGGTGTGGCGCGGTTCCACTCCCCCTCGACGAGCGGCATCACCAGCTCGGTTATCGCCTCGATGGAGTGGGTCCAGGCGTCGGCGTAGGTCTGGAGGCTGGGATGGACGGTCACGGGACCCCTCGGCGGTTCTGTACGTACGCGGGCTGGGCGCTGTGGCAGTTAAGTTACGCTGCCGAAAGGCACCCCGGCAGTGCTTTCGTGTGACGATCGTAGGCCCGTGTTGACGACTCGAATGCCAGGACGGTGGTAGTGTGCGCGCCTCCCTCATCCAATTCGGTGTAGACCCCCGGGAATCGGTCGATTCCCGTAGGCAGCGGGCGGCTTCGCTCGTGCGCGAGCAGGCGGGCGCCGACCTCGTGGTGCTGCCGGAGCTGTGGACCGTGGGCGCCTTCGCGTACGAGAGCTTCGCGGCCGAGGCGGAACGGGCCGCTGACGGACCGACGCATGAGGCGATGTCAAAGGCCGCGCGGGACGCGGGCGTCTGGCTGCACGCGGGCTCCATCCCCGAGCGCGGCGCGGACGGCGGGCTCTACAACACCTCCCTGGTCTTCTCGCCCGAGGGCGAACTGACGGCCACCTACCGGAAGATCCATCGCTTCGGCTTCGACCAGGGCGAGGCGGTGCTGATGAGCGCGGGCGCCGACCTGGTCACCGTCGCGCTGCCGGGGACCACGCTGGGCCTGGCGACCTGCTACGACCTGCGCTTCCCCGAACTGTTCCGGGGCCTGGTCGACGCGGGTGCCCAGACCTTCGTGATCCCCGCGGGCTGGCCCGCCAGGCGCCTGGCGCACTGGACGCTGCTTGCCCGCGCGCGGGCGGTCGAGAACCAGGCGTACGTCCTGGCCTGCGGCACCGGCGGCAGCCACGCGGGCGTCCCGCAGGCGGGCCACAGCATCGTGGTCGACCCCTGGGGCGAGGTCCTGGCGGAGGCGGGCGAGGGCGAGGAGGTCCTCACGGTCGAGCTGGACCCGGAGAAGGTGGCGGCGACGCGGGAGCAGTTCCCGGCGCTGAAGGACCGCCGGCTGGGGATGCGGACGCCGGGGGCGTGACATGAGCCAGGGGGCCGGGGCCCGTCCGCCGGACAGGCCCTAGCCGTCGCGGTCCGGCCCCCGCTCCCGCTCGTCCATCCGGATCACGCACACCACCACCGCGATCAGCAGCGCCGCGTCCGCGTCCTCGCGGACGACGTTCACCGCGTACGTCTCGCGGACGTGGAACCAGCGGCGCGAGACGTGCGCGAGCAGCTCTCCCTCGTACTCGACCGTGAACTCGCGGTCGAAGATCCTGCCCGAGACGTCGAGCTCGGTGCCCTCGGCCAGAGCGACGCGGTAGTGGTTGCGCAGCAGCGATAGCCGCTTGCGGCGGATCGTGGCCAGCGGCCGCTCGTCCCGCTCGATGGTCATCGCGTCCCTGACGCTGAACATCTTCTTGCGCAGAGTGATCAGGACCCGTCCGGTCGGGTCCTTCAGCTCCAGCGTGTCCCGCAGCCGCAGCGCCTTGCCGTCGGCGAGGAAGGCTTGGCGGCCGTCCTCGGTCTCGATCCAGTAGTCGTCCCCGATCGCGAAGATCTTGTCGCGCACCAGATATTTCATGGCGGAATGCGTACCCCTGCTTTTGGGGTTGGATGGGGTTATGGCTACACGTGCACGCGTTCGGGCCCCCGAGCTGATCGGCAAGGGCGGCTGGCTGAACACCGGTGACCAGCAGTACACCCTCGCCGACCTGCGGGGGAGGATCGTCATTCTCGATTTTTGGACGTTTTGCTGCATCAACTGTCTGCACGTCCTGGACGAGCTGCGGGAGCTGGAGGAGAAGCACCGCGACACCGTGGTGATCATCGGGGTGCACTCGCCGAAGTTCGTGCACGAGGCCGACCACCAGGCCGTCGTCGACGCCGTGGAGCGCTACCAGGTGCACCACCCGGTCCTGGACGACCCGGAGCTCGCGACCTGGAAGCAGTACGCGGTACGGGCCTGGCCCACGCTCGTCGTGATCGACCCCGAGGGGTACATCGTCGGCCAGCACGCGGGCGAGGGGCATGCTCACGCCATCGAGAAGCTGGTGGAGGAGCTGGAGGCCGAGCACGCGGCGAAGGGGACGCTGCGGCGCGGGGACGGGCCGTATGTGCCGCCGGAGCCGGAGGCGACGGATCTGCGCTTCCCGGGGAAGGCTGTGTCGCTGCCCGGCTCGGGCAACTTCCTGGTCTCCGACTCCACCCGGCACCAGCTGGTCGAGCTCGCGCCGGACGGGGAGACGGTCGTACGGCGGATCGGCGATGATCAGTTCAAGGAGCCGCAGGGGCTCGCGCTCCTCCCGGACGGGCGCGTGATCGTCGCGGACACCGTCAACCACGCGCTGCGGGTCTTCGACCCGGAGACCGGCGAGGTGGTACGGGTCGCGGGCACCGGCAAGCAGTGGTGGCAGGGCTCGCCCACGTCCGGACCGGCCCTGGAGGTCGAGCTCTCCTCGCCGTGGGACGTCGCCTGGTGGCAGGGCAAGGTGTGGATCGCCATGGCCGGGGTGCACCAGCTGTGGACGTACGACCCGGAGAGCGGGACCGTCGAGGTCGCGGCCGGGACGACGCAGGAGGGCCTCGTCGACGGCCCGGCCGCCGAGGCGTGGTTCGCGCAGCCGTCCGGCCTCGCGGCCGACGGGGACCGGCTGTGGGTGGCCGACTCCGAGAACTCGGCGCTGCGGTACGTGGAGCGCGACGGTTCTGGCTATGTGGTTGGCACGGCGGTCGGAACCGGCCTGTTCGACTTCGGCCACCGGGACGGGGAGGCGGGGCAGGCGCTGCTCCAGCACCCGCTGGGTGTCACCGCGCTGCCGGACGGCTCGGTGGCGGTCTCCGACACGTACAACCACGCGCTGCGGCGCTACGACCCGGCGTCCGGGGAAGTCAGCACGCTCGCCACGGACCTGCGCGAGCCGAGCGACGCGGTGCTCGTCGGGGACGACATCGTGGTCGTCGAGTCGGCCCGGCACCGGCTGACGCGGCTGCGGCTGCCGGAGTCTGCCGTACGGGTGGACGCGGTGGCGCACCGTACGCAGCGGGCCGCGACCGAGGTCGCGCCGGGCGCGCTCCGGCTCGACGTGGTCTTCCAGGCCCCGGCCGGCCAGAAGCTGGACACGCGGTACGGCCCGTCGACGCGGCTGATCGTCTCCTCGACGCCGGCGGAGCTGCTGGAGGCCGGAGAGGGGACGGGGACGGACCTGTTCCGTGACCTGACCCTGAACCCGTCGGTTGCGGAGGGCGTCCTGCACGTGTCCGCGATGGCGGCGTCCTGCGACGACGACCCGTCGAACGAGTACCCGGCGTGTCATGTGCATCAGCAGGACTGGGGGGTGCCGGTGCGGTTGGTGGCGGGGGCGGGGCCCGGGGGGCCGCGGGGCGGGGGGGGCTGGGCCGCGTCCCCCCCCCCCCCCCGTCCCCAACCCCCGGGGGGGGGGGGGGGGGGGTTGAGGTGGGTTTCCCGGGGGCTACGCCCCCGGCCCCCCGTCGCGGGACCTGCGGCCCCTGCACCCCGTTGGGGCTGCACCCCGTTGGGGCTGCGGCCCGCTGGGCCTGCACCCCGCCCCCGCCCCGGGGGCCGGGGCTCCGCCCCCGCCCCGCCCCCGCTCCTCAAACGCCGGAGGAGCTGGAGATGCCTAGGGGCGCGGGGAACTGCGCGACCAGCCCCCACCGGGCCCGCAGACGGACAGGGGATCCGGGCGCAGCCCCAGCGGGGGCGGGGGTCAGCCCTGTAGGAACGACAGCAGGGCGTTCGCCAGCAGATACGGGTCATCCGCCCCGCACAGCTCGCGCGCGCTGTGCATCGACAGGATCGCCACCCCGATGTCCACCGTCTGGATGCCGTGGCGCGCCGCCGTGATGGGCCCGATCGTCGTCCCGCACGGCATCGCGTTGTTGGACACGAAGTGCTGCCACGGCACCCCGGCCCGCTCGCACGCCGCCGCGAAGATCGCTCGGCCCGAACCGTCCGTCGCGTAACGCTGGTTGACGTTGACCTTCAGGATCGGGCCGCCGTTGGCGCGCGGGTGGTGCGTCGGGTCGTGGCGCTCCGCGTAGTTGGGGTGGATGGCGTGGCCGGTGTCGGAGGACAGGCAGACCGTGCCCGCGAAGGCGCGCGCCTTGTCCTCGTACGTACCGCCGCGCGCGAAGACCGACCGCTCCAGGACCGTGCCGAGCAGCGGCCCGTCCGCGCCGGTGTCGGCCTGTGAGCCGTTCTCCTCGTGGTCGAAGGCCGCCAGGACGGGGATGAACGACAGA
The DNA here is from genome assembly GCF_042737755.1 of Streptomyces sp. NPDC059994. Lineage (NCBI taxonomy): Bacteria > Bacillati > Actinomycetota > Actinomycetes > Kitasatosporales > Streptomycetaceae > Streptomyces > Streptomyces sp. NPDC059994. The sequence goes on along the minus strand of NZ_JBHWUR010000009.1, from coordinate 93,285 downwards.
TCCGAGGCCGACGCCGAGGCCGACGCCGAGGCCGCGAGCGCCGCCGCGCCCGCGTGCACCGAGATCAGGTTGTCCATCCGGGGCCCGGCCAGCAGCTCCTTGTCCCGGCCCAGGTACGACGGCGGCTCGATCGAGTGCACCATCAAGTCCCACCCGGTGACCTCGCCCTCGGCCAGCCCCGCCTCCTGCTCAAGGAAGCGGATCAGGTCGCCCTCCGCGACGTCACCGAGGCCCCAGATCGGCTGGAGGTGCTTCTGCCGGTCCAGCTTGAGGCCGTCGTTGGCCGAGCGGTCCAGGTGGATCGCCAGCTGGGGGACGCGCAGCAGCGCGCGGTCCACGTTGACCAGGACGTGCGAGCCGTCGCGGAGGGTGAGGCGGCCGGCCAGGCCCAGGTCGCGGTCCAGCCAGGTGTTCAGGAGCGTGCCGCCGTAGACCTCCACGGCGATCTGGCGCCAGCCGTACGCCCCGGTGTCCGGCAGGGGCTTGACCCGCAGGTTGGGCGAGTCGGTGTGCGCGCCCACGATCCGGAACGGGGTGTGCGCCGCCGCGCCCTCCGGCACGTACCACGCGATGATCGCGCCGCCGCGCAGCACGTACTTCCCGCCGCTCGTCGCGTCCCACGCGTCCGTCTCCCGCACCTGCTGGAATCCGGCCTTCTCCAGCCGCGCGGCCGCGTTCGCCACCGCGTGGTACGGCGACGGGCTCGCCGCGAGGAAGGACATCAGGTCGTCGGTGTGTCCGCGGTCGAAGCGGGAGGGTGTGCTCATGTGTTCACCTTAACGAGGGCCGCTGACGGACAAGGGCCCGCTTCCCCAGCGGGAAGCGGGCCCTTCGTCCGGCGGCCTGGAAGGAGGCCGGGGGACGGTCTAGAAGGCCGCCTCGTCCAGCTCCATCAGGGAGTTGTCGACGGTCTCGGCCAGCGCGCGGGCGGCGCCGACGCCCGGCAGGATGTTCGCGGCGAAGAACTTCGCGGCGGCGATCTTGCCGGTGTAGAACGGGACGTCCTTGGCGGAGGCCGACGGCAGCTTCTCGGCGGCGACGGCCGCGCTCTTGAGGAGCAGGTAGCCGACGACGACGTCACCGGACGCCATCAGCAGGCGGGTGGTGTTGAGGCCCACCTTGTAGATGTTCTTGACGTCCTCGCCGGTGGCGGTCAGGTCGGTGATCATCGTGCCGACGATCGCCTCCAGGTCCACCGCGGCCTTGGCCAGCGAGTCGAGCGCGCCGCCCAGCTCCTCGTGGCCCGACTGCTCGGCGAGGAACTTCTTGATCTCCTCGGAGAGGAGGTTGAGCGAGGCGCCCTGGTCGCGGACGATCTTCCGGAAGAAGAAGTCCTGGCCCTGGATCGCCGTGGTGCCCTCGTAGAGGGTGTCGATCTTGGCGTCGCGGATGTACTGCTCGATCGGGTACTCCTGGAGGTACCCGGAGCCGCCGAAGGTCTGCAGCGACTCGGACGACAGCTTCTCGTACGACTTCTCCGAGCCGTAGCCCTTCACGATCGGCAGCAGCAGGTCGTTGAGGCCGACGAGGGACTTCGCGTCCTCGCCCGCGGCCTCCTTGACCTGGATCGCGTCCTGGACGGCGGCGGTGTAGAGCACGAGGGAGCGCATGCCCTCGGCGTACGCCTTCTGCGTCATCAGGGAGCGGCGCACGTCCGGGTGGTGAGTGATCGTCACCTTGGGCGCGGACTTGTCCATGAACTGCGAGAGGTCGCTGCCCTGGACGCGCTCCTTGGCGTACTCAAGCGCGTTCAGGTAACCCGTCGACAGCGTCGCGATGGCCTTCGTGCCGACCATCATGCGGGCGAACTCGATGATCATGAACATCTGGCGGATGCCGTCGTGCTTGTCGCCGATCAGCCAGCCCTTGGCGGGGTGCTTGTCGCCGAAGGTCATCTCGCACGTGTTGGAGGCCTTGAGGCCCATCTTGTGCTCGACGTTCGTCGCGTACACGCCGTTGCGCTCGCCCAGCTCGCCGGTCTCCCAGTCGAAGTGGAACTTCGGGACCAGGAAGAGCGAGAGGCCCTTGGTGCCGGGGCCGTGGCCCTCGGGGCGGGCGAGGACGTAGTGGAGGATGTTCTCCTCCATGTCGTGCTCACCGGAGGTGATGAAGCGCTTCACGCCCTCGATGTGCCAGGAGCCGTCGGGCTGCTCGACCGCCTTGGTGCGGCCGGCGCCGACGTCCGAACCGGCGTCCGGCTCGGTCAGGACCATCGTCGAGCCCCAGCGCTTCTCGACGGCGATCTCGGCGACCTTCTTCTGCGCCTCGTTGCCCTCTTCGAAGAGGATGCCCGCGAACGCCGGACCGGACGAGTACATCCAGACGGCCGGGTTGGCGCCCAGGAGCAGCTCGGCGTAGGCCCAGATGAGCGAGCGCGGCGATACGGTGCCGCCGATCTCCTCCGGCAGGCCCAGGCGCCAGTACTCGCTGTCCATGAACGCCTTGTAGGAGCTCTTGAAGGACGCCGGGACCGGCGCGGTGTTGGTCTCCGGGTCGAACACCGGCGGGTTGCGGTCGGCGTCCGCGAAGGAGTCGGCCAGCTCGTTCTCGGCGAGGCGCGCGATCTCGTCGAGGATGGTCTTGGCGGTGTCGACGTCCATCTCGGCGAACGGGCCGGTGCCGTACAGCTTGTCGCGTCCGAGGACCTCGAAGAGGTTGAACTCGATGTCGCGGAGATTCGACTTGTAGTGCCCCATGGCGACGGCTCCGTAAGCAGGATCGGTTACATCTGTACCAGCAAGTAGCTACGATGATGCTACCCGTCGGTAATAAGACGCAACCCCTCTGGGCACATATGTGGCGCACTACTCTTGCGCCCATGTACGGCTACGACCAGAACCAGGGTGCTCAGCAGCAGTACGCCCAGCCGCAGCCTTCCTACGGGGAGCAGCCGCTGTACCCCGAGCCGTCGCCGCCCTCGCTCGCGGACGCGGTGCGGGCGTTCACCACGGGCTCGCTCTCGGCCGAGGACTTCCAGCAGATCTTCGCGGGCTCGAAGGTCTACTGCCCGCGCGGCGACAATCCCGGCTTCCTGGCCCTGCACAACACCCAGCAGCCGGTCATCCCGATGTTCACGTCGCTCAAGGAGCTGCGGCGGTACGCGGGCAAGGAGTCGAAGTACTTCGTGATCACCGGCGCGGAGGTCATCGACCTGCTCCCGACCGGGTACGGCTTCGTCCTCGACATGGAGGGCGACCACCGGATGGTGTTCGACGCGAAGGCGGTCGAGCAGATGGTGGACTTCGCGATGCGGCGGATGTACGGCTGAGGCGGCTCGGGCTGCCCGGCCCCGTTTCGCGGCCGATTTCCGGCCGACTTCACGGGGGTGGGGCGTCCCCGGAACTCCTGCGGAACCCCTGCGGAGCCTCTGTGGAACCCCTGCGGAACACCTGCGGAGCCTCTGTGGAACCCCTGCGGAGCCTCTCTGCGACACCTCCGGGAATCAGCACGCCTTGCCGACTGTTCACCATTCAACTACTTTGGATGCTGAGCATCCCGCGAGGAGGGCCGTCCCATGCCTGCTGTGACCGTCGAAAACCCGCTCACCCTGCCGCGAGTGGCCGCGCCGGAAGGTGCGGTGCCGCGTCCCGTGCTCGCCGTTTCCACAGCGCCGGGCGGCTTCGAGGGGGAGGGGTTCCCGGTGCGGCGCGCGTTCGCCGGGATCAACTACCAGTACCTCGACCCGTTCATCATGATGGACCAGATGGGTGAGGTGGAGTACGCGCCGGGCGAGCCCAAGGGCACGCCCTGGCACCCGCACCGCGGCTTCGAGACCGTGACGTACCTGATCGACGGCACCTTCGTCCACCAGGACAGCAACGGTGGCGGCGGGACGATCATGAACGGCGACACCCAGTGGATGACGGCCGGTTCCGGCCTGCTCCACATCGAGGCGCCGCCGGAGTCCCTGGTCACCTCGGGCGGCCTCTTCCACGGCCTCCAGCTGTGGGTGAACCTCCCCGCCGCGGACAAGATGATGGACCCGCGCTACCAGGACATCCGCGGCGGCCAGGTCCAGCTGCTCACCTCGCCGGACGGGGGTGCGCTGCTCCGCGTGATCGCGGGGGCGCTGGACGGCCACGAGGGTCCTGGCATCACCCACACCCCCATCACGATGATCCACGCGACGATCCGCCCCGGGGCGGAGGTCACGCTTCCCTGGCGGTCGGACTTCAACGGGCTGGCGTACGTGCTGGCCGGGCGGGGGTCGGTGGGTGCGGGGCGCCGGCCCGTCCACATGGGCCAGACGGCCGTCTTCGGTGACGGTGGGTCGCTCACGGTCCGGGCGGACGCGACGCAGGACGGCCACACGCCGGATCTGGAGGTCGTGCTGCTTGGGGGCCGGCCCATTCGTGAGCCGATGGCGCACTACGGGCCGTTCGTGATGAACACGCGGGATGAGCTGCAGCAGGCGTTCGACGACTTCCAGAAGGGTCGTCTGGGGACGATCCCGGCGGTCCACGGCATGTGAGCCCCACCCCACCCCGCCCCTTCCCTGAACCCTCCGGGGGTGGGAGGGGGCGGAGGTGGGTACCCGGGGGCTGCGCCCCCGGCCCCCGGCCGGGGCTGCGCCCCGAACCCCTCGTTTTTCCGCAGGCCCGGTGGGGGCTGGCCGCGCAGTTCCCCGCGCCCCTAAAGGCAAGGGGGCTCGGCCCAAACTCAGTCCCTCGGGCGTGCGAGGCGCGGGGCTCGGCCAAAGCTCAGCCCCTCCGGCGCTTGAGGAGCGGGGCAGGGGCCGCAGGCCCCGCCCTTCAGGGGCGCGGGGAACTGCGCGACCAGCCACGGACAGCCCGCAGACAAACGGGGTCCGGGGGGCGGAGCCCCGAAGCGGGGGCGGGGGCGGGGGCGCAGCCCCAGCGGGGGTACCCGGGGCGCCGAAGCGGGGTGCAGGGGCCGCGGGCCCCGCAACGGGGTCCGGGGGCCCAGCCCCGGGAGAGCCACCTCAGCCCCCACCCGCCCCCGGAGGGTCTCGGGAAGGGGCGGGGTGGGGAACACCCAGGCGGGCGCCCCCCACGGGCGCAGGGGGACCGGGCGTGGTGCGCTGGCCCCGTGGAGCCCGGCAAGCCACTACTCCCCGACCCCGCGCGGCGGCTCGCCGCCTGGTGCGTCGTCGTGCTGCTCGTCACCGGTGTCGCCGCCGTCGCCATCTGGCTGTGCGTGGTGTTCAAGACCGCCGTCACCCCCGTACTGCTCGCCCTGCTGGGGACAGCCCTCCTCGGGCCCGTCTTCCGGCGGCTGCTGAAGCTGCGGATGAAGCGGTCGCTCGCCGCGGGGCTCACCTGCGTCGCGCTCGTCGCCGTCGTCGGCGGCGCCGGGTACGTCGTCGTCAGCGCCCTCATCGACACCGGCGACCAGATCATCGATTCCCTGCGGCAAGCAGGCGCGTGGCTCGCCGATCACTTCGGGGTCGCCAGTGGCGACGGGGTGTCCAGCCTCGCCGACAACGCCAAGAAGCTGCTCGGGAAGTTCGGCGCCAGCGCCGCCTCGGGGCTGCTCACCGGGCTCAGCATCGTCGGCTCGCTCATCGCGACGGGCGTGCTCTCGCTGTTCCTGACCTTCTTCTTCCTGAAGGACTCCGACCGGGCCGTCGGCCTCGCCCACTCCCTCGCCCCCCGCGGCACCGGGCCCACCGTCGAGGCCATGGCCCGGCGCGCCTTCGAGGCCGTGGAAGGGTTCATGCGCGGGACCACGATCATCGCCCTCATCGATGCCCTCTGCATCACCGTCGGGCTGCTGATCCTCAGGGTCCCCGGTGCCGTGGGGCTGGGCGCGCTCGTGTTCATCGGGGCGTACATCCCCTACCTCGGCGCCTTCGTCTCCGGCGCCGTCGCCGTCCTCGTGGCGCTCGCCGACCGGGGGATCGGCATCGCGCTCTGGGCGCTCGGGGTCGTCCTCGCCGTACAGCAGCTGGAGGGGCACATCCTCCAGCCGATGATCCAGAGCCGGACCGTGCAGATGCATCCCGCGATGGTCATGATCGCCATCACGGCGGGGGCCGGCGTGGCCGGGCTGCTCGGGATGCTGCTCGCCGTGCCCGTGGCAGCCGCCGGGTTCGGCGTGTTCAGCGAGCTGCGGAAGCGTTACGCCACCGAGGAGCCGCCCGCACCGGCGGAACCCCCGTCCGGCCCCTCGTAGAGCTCGAACCAGATCGACTTGCCCTCGCCCCTGGGATCGACCCCCCAGCGGTCCGCGAGCATCTCCATCAGCACCAGGCCGCGCCCGCTGGACGCCATCTCGCCGGGGCGGCGCTTGTGCGGCAGGTCGTCACTGGCGTCGGCCACCTCCACCCGCAGACAGCGCGTGCCCGGGGTGCCGGTGGCCTCGGCCACCAGGAGCGCGTGGCCGTCCGTGTGGACCAGGACGTTGGTGACCATCTCGGAGACCATCAGGACCGCCGCGTCCACCTGCTCGTCGTCCGCCCAGTCGTGCAGCAGCTCGCGCAGCTCGCGGCGGACCCCCGCGATGCGGTGCGGCTCGGTCTGGGCGACGGTCACGGCGGTGCGGCGGGCCGGGACCACCCCGGCGCCCGGGCCCGTGCCGCAGCCGCACACATCGCTGTTGCGGCACAGCAGCAGCACCGCGATGTCGTCCTCGCGGCGGTCGGCCAGCGGGCCCACCGTGTGGTGCGAGGGAGGTCCGTGCACCGCCTGGACCAGGGCGTCCGCCAGTTCCTCCAGGCTGGCCCCGTTGTCCTCCTCCAGGACCGGGCGCAGCCGTGTCCAGCCGGAGCCCATGTCGTGGCCGCCGGTCTCGATCAGGCCGTCCGTGCAGATCATCATCGTCTCGCCCGGCTCCAGGACGAGCTGGGTGGTGGGGTAGTCCGAGTCCGCCTCGATGCCCAGGGGGAGGCCGCCCGACGTCTGGCGGATCAGCGCCGTGCCCTCGGCGGTGCGGATCACCGGGTCGGGGTGTCCGGCCCGGGCGATGTCGAGGGTGCCGGTCGCCGGGTCGACCTCGATGTAGAGGCAGGTCGCGAAGCGCGGGTGGTCGTCGTCACCCGCGTAGGACTCCCCGTACGACTCGGTGATCCCGTACAGGAAGCGCGAGGCGCGCGAGAGGACCGCGTCGGGGCGGTGGCCCTCGCTCGCGTACGCCCGCAGGGCGATGCGGAGCTGGCCCATCAGCCCGGCGGCCCGTACGTCATGGCCCTGGACGTCCCCGATGACCAGGGCGAACCGGCCGGACGGCAGCGGGATCATGTCGTACCAGTCGCCGCCCACCTGGAGTCCGCCGCCGGTCGGCACATAGCGCGCGGCGACCGTCATCTCCGGGATCTCCGGGCCGAGCGTGGGCATCATCGAGCGCTGGAGTCCGAGCGAGAGCTCCCGCTCGGACTCGGCCTCGCCCGCCCGCGCCAGCGCCTGGGCCAGCATGCGCGCCACCGTCGTCAGGACCGAGCGCTCGTCGGGTGTGAACGCCACCGGGTGCTTGAATGCCGCCATCCAGGTGCCCATGGTCCTGCCGGCCACGATCAGCGGCAGGAAGGCCCAGGACCGGCGGTCGAAGCGCTGGGCGAGCGGCCAGGTGGCCGGGTAGCGGCGGCGGTACTCCTCGGGGCTGGGGAGGTAGATGGCCCGGCCGGTCCGTACGACGTCGGCGGCCGGGTAGTCCGTGTCCAGCTGCATGTCCGCGAAGGGGCCGTCGTCGCCCGGGTTGTGCCCGTGGTGGCCGATGATCGAGAGGCGGTCGCCCGCGACCCCGAAGACGGCGAGGCCGTCCGGCGAGAAGCCCGGCATGGACAGGGAGGCGGCCACCCGCAGCACCTCGGCCGTGGAGCGGGCCTCGGCCAGTGCCCGCCCCGCGTCCAGCAGGAACGCCTCGCGGGAGCGGCGCCAGTCGCCGGTGATGGAGGTGTGCGCGGCCGTGGTGCCGGGCTGCGGCTCCGCGACCTCCTGGAGGGTGCCGACCAGGACGTAGTCCAGGCCGTCCCCGCTGTTCCCGGGGGTGGACTTGCGCAGCGGCTTGGAGCGGCTGCGTACCGTACGCAGCACCCGGCCGTTCTCGTCCATGATCCGCAGCCGGGCCTCGGCGAGGGTGCCCTCCGCGAGCGCGAGGGCCACGATCTGGTCGACCTCGTTCCAGTCGACCGGGTGGAAGCGGGAGCGCACGGCGGCCCCGGTGAGCTCGGCACGCTCGGGGGGCAGGCCGAGCAGGCGGGCGGCCTCGGCGTCGAGCGTGACCGTTCCGGACGCGTTGTCCCAGCGCCACAGCCCGGTGGCGATCGCAGCCAGGACGTCCTCGGTGCGCATGATCCCCACTCTAGGCAGCCGGATTTATACCGGCGAGAGGTGTTCGGCCCGGCCGGTAACCTGGAGGGACTGTTTCCCGCCTGTCACGCGAAGAACTGGATGAAGAAATGCATCGGTACAGGTCCCACACCTGCGGCGAGCTCCGCGCCTCCGACGTCGGTACCGACGTCCGGCTGAGCGGCTGGCTGCACAATCGCCGAGACCTGGGCGGCATCCTCTTCATCGATCTGCGCGACCACTACGGCATCACGCAGCTCGTCGCCCGCCCCGGCACGGCCGGCGCGGAGGTCCTGGACAAGCTCTCCAAGGAGACCGTCGTCCGGATCGACGGCAAGGTCGTCTCGCGCGGCGCCGAGAACGTGAACGCGGACCTGCCGACCGGCGAGATCGAGATCGAGGTCGGCGAGGTCGAGGTGCTCGGCGCGGCCGGCCCGCTGCCGTTCACGATCAACGCCGAGGACGGCGTCAACGAGGAGCGGCGCCTGGAGTACCGCTTCCTCGACCTGCGCCGCGAGCGCATGCACCGCAACATCATGCTGCGCTCCGCCGTCATCTCGGCGATGCGCCACAAGATGACCGCGCTCGGCTTCAACGAGATGGCGACCCCGATCCTCGCCGCGACCTCCCCCGAGGGCGCCCGCGACTTCGTCGTCCCGTCCCGGCTGAACCCCGGCAGGTTCTACGCGCTGCCGCAGGCCCCCCAGCAGTTCAAGCAGCTGCTGATGATCTCGGGCTTCGACCGCTACTTCCAGATCGCGCCCTGCTTCCGCGACGAGGACGCCCGCGCGGACCGCTCGCCGGGCGAGTTCTACCAGCTCGACGTCGAGATGAGCTTCGTCGAGCAGGAGGACGTCTTCCAGCCGATCGAGAAGCTCATGACCGAGCTGTTCGAGGAGTTCGGCGGCGGCCGCCACGTCACCTCGCCGTTCCCGCGTATCCCGTTCCGCGAGTCGATGCTGAAGTACGGCAACGACAAGCCGGACCTGCGCGCCCAGCTCGAACTCGTCGACATCACCGATGTCTTCGAGGGCTCGGAGTTCAAGGCGTTCGCGGGCAAGCACGTGCGCGCGCTGCCGGTGCCGGACGTGGCGGGCCAGTCCCGCAAGTTCTTCGACGGCCTGGGCGAGTACGCGGTCGAGCACGGCGCCAAGGGCCTGGCCTGGATCCGCGTCGGCGAGGACGGCACGTTCGCGGGCCCGATCGCCAAGTTCCTCACCGAGGAGAACATCAAGGTCCTCACCGAGCGCCTCGGCCTGGCCGCCGGTCACGCCGTGTTCTTCGGCGCGGGCGAGTACGACGAGGTCTCCAAGATCATGGGCGCGGTCCGCGTCGAGGCCGCCAGGCGCGCCGGCCACTTCGAGGAGGGCGTCTTCCGGTTCTGCTGGATCGTCGACTTCCCGATGTACGAGAAGGACGAGGAGACCGGCAAGATCGACTTCTCGCACAACCCGTTCTCGATGCCGCAGGGCGGCCTTGAGGCCCTGGAGACCCAGGACCCGCTGGACGTCCTGGGATGGCAGTACGACATCGTCTGCAACGGCATCGAGCTGTCCTCGGGCGCGATCCGCAACCACGAGCCCGACATCATGTTCAAGGCGTTCGAGGTCGCGGGCTACGACCGGGAGACCGTGGAGCGGGAGTTCGGCGGCATGCTCAAGGCGTTCCGCCTCGGCGCCCCGCCGCACGGTGGCATCGCCCCGGGCGTCGACCGCATCGTGATGCTCCTCGCGGACGAGCCCAACATCCGCGAGACGATCGCGTTCCCGCTGAACGGCAACGCGCAGGACCTGATGATGGGCGCGCCCAGCGAGCTGGAGGAGTCGCGTCTGCGCGAGCTCAACATCCAGCTCCGCAAGCCGGTCGTGGCCAAGGGCACGGAGAAGTAGGCACCGAGAAGTAGGCACGGAGAAGTAGGCGCGGAGAAGTCGGCGCGGAGAAGTAGTCCGCCGCACGCGTCACGAAGGGCCCGGATCCTCCTGCGGATCCGGGCCCTTCCGCGTGCCCGGGGCAACCCGGCGGGCACCCCACCGCGTTCGACAGGTGTGAGAGCCCGGACAGACAGACGAGGACACGACGATGGCCCCCGACGCACCCGACGGATTCGAGGAGTTCGTCGCCGCCCGGGGCCCCCGGCTGCTGCGGGTGGCCTGGCTGCTGACCGGCGACGCGCACCTGGCGGAGGACCTGCTCCAGACGGCGCTCGCCAAGGTCTGGCCGAAGTGGCACCGGATAGCCGACGACCACCCCGAGGCGTATCTGCGCAAGACGCTGGTGACCACCTACACCTCCTGGTGGCGGCGGCGCTGGCGGGGCGAGGTCCCGCACGGCGAACTCCCGGACGCCGCCGGTCCGTTCGACGCGTACGAGGGCGTGGACCTGGAGCAGTCGCTGGCGGCGGCCGTCCGCGCGCTGCCCGCCCGCCAGCGCGCGGTCGTGGTGCTGCGCTACTTCGAGGACCTGGGTGTCGAGGAGACGGCGGCGGTGCTCGGCTGTGCGCCGGGCACCGTCAAGAGCCAGGCCGCCAAGGCGCTGCGCACCCTGCGGACGCTGCTGCCCGTACTGATCGAGGAGCGCCATGAGTGACGACGGCTTCCTTGGCCACGGCTCCCCGGGCCACGGCCTCCCCGACGACGAGCAGGCGCTGCGGATCCTGCTGGAGCGGGCCGTGCCCCAGCCGCCCGTCCCCGCGAGCCGCCTCGACAAGGTGCGCGAGCGGCTGGCGCGGCGCAGGCGGCGGCGGGCCGCCGGGGGTGCGGCCGTCGCGGTGGTCTCGCTGGTGGCGGCCGGCGCGCTGCTGCCCGACGCGCTGCGCACCGAGCGGCACGGCGTGCCCCCCGCCGCGACCCCGCCGCAGGCGGTGACCGGGGCCGCCGGGGTGCGGGCGCCCTTCCCCGAGCTCGACGGCCTGGTGCTGCGGCTGCCCGCGTCCTGGGACGCGCTGTGGCTGCCGGGCGAGGAGACCCGCAAGGTCCAGGCGACCGGTTTCGTGGCCTCGCAGCGGCTCCAGCCGTACGAGCGGACCTGCCCGGAGCTGAAGAGGCCGGGCGGGTCGGGCATGCTCTGCCAGCCCGTGGAGCGGCTGGGCCCCGGGGGCGTCCTGCTTTCGCTCACTCTGGTGCGGGGCGGGGACTTCGGCACCAAGGTGGCGCCGAACGGGGCGGCGTTCGTCCGCTCCGGCGAGGTGTGGCCCGGCTGCCGCCGGATCGGCGGCAGCGCGCAGTACACGACCCTGCGCGCCACCGGGAACCCCGGAACGGCCCTGTTCGCGAGCCTGTGTGCGGGCGGGACCGGCACCGGCAACGGCACCGACCGCCTCGCCGACGAGGTCCGCGGCGTCCTGGACACCGCGACCTGGGACACTCCCCCGCCCACCAGGAACCCCACCCCCGAGGGGAGGCGGAAGTGACCGCCGTCTCCGCGAACGTCTCCGCGAACGTCTCCGCGAAAGTCCCCGCGAACGTCTCCACGAAAGTCCCCGCGAAGAAAGGCCCCGCCATGTCCGTGCGTGCCACCCGGGGCGCCTGGGTCGCCCTCTCCCTGGCGACCCTGCTGCTGACCGGGTGCGGGAACGACGGCCAGGGCGTCCGGGACGAGGGTGACGGGCCCGGCACGCTCGCCGACGTGAGCAGCGACGTCAGCAGCGACGTCAGCAGCGACGTCGGCACCGACGTCGGCACCGACGCCGTGGGCGCGCACGCGGGGCGGGCCGCGCCCGAACCCGTACGCCCCCGCGAGATACCCGCGCTCGGCCCCGCCACCCGCGCCCGTATCCCCGCCGCCAGCACCCAGGCGCTCGTCGTCACCGGCGAGGGGCCCGACGCCAACCGGGCCACCGCCGTCCTCTACACCCGCGACCGGGTCAAGGGCTGGCTGCCCGCCGACGGCCCCTGGCCCGCACGCAACGCGGCGCGCGGCTGGACCGGCGAGCACCGGGCGGGCGATCTGCGCTCGCCCGTCGGGGTGTTCGGCCTCACCGACGCGGGCGGCCGCCTCGCCGACCCCGGCACCCGTCTCCCGTACGACCACGGGCCCGGGTTCACCGCGCGCGGCACCGGCGTCGAGGGCGAGCCGCTCGCCGGGTCCTTCGACTACGTGGTGGCGGTCAACTACAACCGCGCGCCCGGGACCACCCCGCTGGACTGGACCCGGCCGCTCGGCGCCGGGCGCGGCGGCGGGATCTGGCTGCACGTCGACCACGGCGGCCCGACGCAGGGCTGTGTGGCTCTTCCCCGGGACCGGATGCGGCAGTTGCTGCGCGCGCTCGACCCGGCGCGCACCCCGGTGGTCGTGATGGGGGACGCGGCGGCCCTGTCCCGCTGATCCTGTTGGCCCGCCTCAGTCCTCGTCCCGGGACGGTAAGTCCGGGGACGGCGGTCCCGTGGGGCGATTCGCGCTCTGGCGATTCGCCTCGCGGACCTTGCGGATGAGTTCCTCGCGGCGCTGGGCCTCTTCCTCGGCCCGCTGCTGGTCCGTACTCCTGGTCATGGCGCGCACCCCCTCATGCACGTACATATTCACGTGCAGCGTGCGCCCACAGGAGGCGCCCCGCAACCGCGGACCGCACGCGAAGGGCCCGGAACCTGGCCGGTTCCGGGCCCTTCACACGTACGTAACGCCTACGCCGGCTTCTCTTCCAGACGCGGGAACAGCACCGCGCCCTTCGTCACCGTCGCGCCGACCGGGAGCTGCCCCCAGCGGGCCGCGTCCTGGACCCGCTGGTCCGCCAGCGGCCCGAGGCCTGCGGCCTCGGCTCCGAGCGACTCCCACAGCTTCTGCGAGGTGTCCGGCATGACGGGGTTCAGCAGGACGGCGACGGCGCGCAGCGCCTCGGCGGCCGTGTAGAGGATGGTCGCGAGACGGGCGCGGCCCTCCTCCGACTCGTCCTTGGCCACCTTCCACGGCTCCTGCTCCGTGATGTAGCCGTTGACCTGCTTCACGAAGTCGAAGACCGCCAGGATGCCGCCCTGGAAGTCCAGCTCCTCGCCGATCTTCCGGTCCGCCTCGGTGACGGCCCTGGTCAGGCCGTCGGCGATGGCCTGCTCGGCCGGGCCGGAGGCCGTCGCCGCGGGCAGCGTGCCGCCGAAGTACTTGCCGACCATGGCCGCCAGGCGCGAGGCGAGGTTGCCGTAGTCGTTGGCGAGCTCCGAGGTGTACCGCGCGGTGAAGTCCTCCCAGGAGAACGAGCCGTCCTGGCCGAAGGCGATGGCGCGCAGGAAGTACCAGCGGTAGGCGTCGACGCCGAAGTGCGAGGTCAGGTCCTGCGGCTTGATGCCGGTCAGGTTGGACTTCGACATCTTCTCGCCGCCGACCATCAGCCAGCCGTTGGCCGCGATCCTGCCGGGCACCGGCAGGCCGTTGGCCAGCAGCATCGCGGGCCAGATGACCGCGTGGAAGCGGAGGATGTCCTTCCCGATCAGGTGGACATTGGCCGGGAACGTCTCGTCGAACTTCTCCGGGTTCGCCCCGTAACCGACCGCCGTGGCGTAGTTCAGGAGCGCGTCGATCCACACGTAGATGACGTGCTTGTCGTCCCACGGGACCGGTACGCCCCAGTCGAAGGTGGAACGGGAGATCGAGAGGTCCTCAAGGCCCTGCTTCACGAAGTTCACGACCTCGTTGCGGGCCGACTCGGGCTGGATGAAGCCGGGGTTGGCCTCGTAGAACTCGATCAGCTTCGGGCCGTACTCACTCAGCTTGAAGAAGTAGTTCTCCTCCTTGAGGATCTCCACCGGCTTCTTGTGGACGGGGCACAGCTTGGTGCCGTCCTCCGCCTCGATGAGGTCGCCGGGGAGCTTGTACTCCTCGCAGCCCACGCAGTACGGGCCCTCGTAGCCGCCCTTGTAGATCTCGCCCTTGTCGTACAGGTCCTGGACGAACTCCTGCACACGGTCGGTGTGCCGCTTCTCCGTCGTACGGATGAAGTCGTCGTTCGCGATCTCCAGGTGCTCCCAGAGGGGCTTCCAGGCCTCCTCCACGAGCTTGTCGCACCACTCCTGCGGGGTCACCCCGTTGGCGTCGGCAGTGCGCATGATCTTCTGACCGTGCTCGTCCGTGCCGGTGAGGTACCACACCTTCTCGCCGCGCTGACGGTGCCAGCGCGTGAGCACGTCGCCTGCGACGGTCGTGTAGGCGTGGCCCAGGTGAGGAGCGTCGTTGACGTAGTAAATGGGGGTCGAGACGTAAAACGCCTTCGCCCCCTGCTTCTCGGATCCAGTGGCCGCCATGGTCGAAATCCTAACGGCCGCGGGGAGATCCACTCACCCGCATAAACCCGCGGCGGCCGGTGGAGAGGTCCGCGAAACATCCGCTCCCGTACGAAGGACGCGTCCGGGGCCGCGACCGGATGGGCCCGGGGGCGGGCCCGGTCCTCTCGATCGTGCGCTCGGTGGCGACGGCCCATGGCGCAACGGCGACGGCCAGACCGCTCCCGGAGGGCGGCCTGGCCGTGGTGGTGCGTCTGCCGGAGCCTGTCGAGCGTCCTGCGCGGTGGAGGGAGGCTGCGGTACCGAGCCCCTTCAGGGGCGCGGGGAACCGCGCGACCAGCCCCCACCGGCCCGCAGACGGAGAACGGTCCTCCTCGCGGAGCGTCTAGCGGCGGGCGAACCCACCGATGAGCCCGGCCTGGAGCGCGGCGGCATCGAGCTCGCGCGGGGCCGGCCCGGCATGGAAGAACGCGGCGTTCGGCGCGTCCAGCTTGCGCAGGAAGTCGAAGGCCTTGCTGTCGTCCTCGCCGAACGCCACGAACTGCCAGAACAACTGCTTGCCGGACGCGTCCGCGAGCGCCTGGCGGGCGGCCACCTTGGCGTCCGGGGCGCCGTCGGTCTGGAAGACCACCAGCGCGGGGCCGTCGTACTGGCTCTTCTCGTAGTGCTCGACGACCGCCTCGACGGCGCAGTGGTAGCTGGTGCGGCCCATCCGGCCGAGCGCGGCGTGCGCGTCGTCGACGACGCCCTCGTACGAGCCGAGGGAGAGGTCGGCGGTGCCGTCGAGCTCGGTCGAGAAGAACACGGTGTGGACGGCGGCGTCCTCGTCGAGGTGCGCGGCGAGCGCGAGCGCCTGCTCGGCGAGCTGCTGGGCGCTGCCGTCCTTGTAGTACGGCCGCATCGACCCGGACCGGTCGAGCACGAGGTACACCTTGGCCCGCGCCCCGACGAGCCCGGCCTTGCGCAGCTGGGCCCCGGCGGCCTTGTAGTGCTCCACGAGGCCGGGGGCCCGGGACTTGATACGGGGGAGGGCGACGGCCGCGGACGCCTTGGCGGCGGGCTCCGCGGGCTCGGCCTCGGCGTCGATGGCTGCCGCCACGGGCTCTTCGGCCTGCGGCTCGGGCTCCGGGTCCGGGTCGGCCTCGGCCTGTACGGGCTCGGGCTCCGCCACGACGGCGACGGGCTCCGGGTCCGGCTCGGCCACGACAGCGACGGGCTCCGGCTCGGGCTCCACGGCCTGCGGCTCCGGCTCCGGCTCGGCCTCGGCTTGTACGGGCTCGGGCTCGGCCACCACGGCCACGGGCTCGGGCTCGGCCATGATCACCGGTTCGGGCTCGGGTTCGACAGCCTCCGCCACCGGTTGGGCCTCGGCCACCACGGCCACGGGCTCGGGCTCGACAGCCTCCGCCACCGGCTCGGGCTCGGGCTCGACAGCCTCCGCCACCGGCTCGGGCTCGGCCACAACGACCACCGGCTCCGGCTCGGCCACGACCACCGGCTCCGGCTCGGCCACGATCACCGGCTCGGGCTCGACAGCCTCCGCCACCGGTTCGGGCTCGGCCACCACGGGCTCGGGCTCCGCCTCCGCCACCACGGGCTCGGCCTCCACGGGCTCCGCCTCCGCCGGGGCGGGCTCGGCCTCCACGGGCTCCGCCTCCGCCACCGCCGGCTCGGCCTCCACGGGCTCCACCTCCGCCACCGCCGGCTCGGCCACCACGGGCTCCGGCTCCGCCGGGGCGGCGGGCTCCGTCAGTGGGGACTCGCCCCGCGGCTGCGGGACGTCGGAGCCGGCCGGGGGCGTGGCGGGGGCCGGGGCCTCAGTCAGGGAGGTGTCCTCCGTCGGGCGCGCCGGGGACGGGACCGCCGGACGGGACGAGGACGCGTCGAACGCCGCCGCGACCAGTTCCTCCGCGGGGGAGAGGTCGCGCCGGGCCGGGGCCGGCACCGTCGGGGTCGCGGGTGCGGACTCCTCGGCGGGGGCCGGCACGGTGGCCGCGGCCGGTGCCGATTCCTCCGCCGGAGCCGCCGTCAGGTCGGCGCTCTCCGCGTCGCGATCGCGTCCGAACACTTTGCGCAGCAAGCTCCGAATGCCCATGGGCGAGGCCTTTCGCATGAGTTGGGTGCGATATGCGTTGCATGGCTTTACGTATCCGATTGCCATCCAGTTACGTATCCATATGTATCCACGTCGCGTGAGCGGGACCACGAGCGTGGACACGTAAGGTTAGCGATCCGATCCGGTCAACCTCGGCAGGGGGCGGACGGCGCCGTACCGGTTAGGCCCCGGACGGCATCCGCCAGCGCGTGATCTGCTGCTCCGGATCGCCCGTGTACACCCACGGCACCCGCGCCGCCCGCTCCCCCAGCAGCCCCACCAGGGAACGCGCCTCCAGACTCAGCCCGGCACAACACGCGGCGTGCACCAGGTAGTTGAGCTCGGCCGCCTCCGCGACCGGCACCGGGCCGGGCGGGCGGCCGCCCAGCCAGCGGTCGTAGGTGCGGCGCAGGTCGGTCACCGCCAGCTCGCCGCTCCAGTGCTGCCCGAACCCCCGCACCGGCTGCCCCTTGGCGCCCTCGGCGGCGTACCGGTACTCCTCCACCCGGGCGATCTGCACGAGCACCGGCAGCGCGGAGCCCTCGGGCGCCGCGCCCGCCGCGTCCCGGGCGAAGTCGTACATCGTGCCGTGCGTCCCGTGCCAGCGGGCCGAGAAGTAGCGCAGCATCTGCACATGGCCCTCCACGTGGTACGGGTCGCGCCGGCGCAACTCGTCCCACCAGCCGCGCAGATCGCGCCGCCCCACCCCGCCCTCGTACAGCCGGGCCACCGTGAGCAGCGACGCCCACGGCATCGGGTCGCCGGGGTGCGCGTCCGCCGCGCCCAGGCAGGCCATCACCGCCACGTCGAGCCGGTCCCGGTCGGGCGCCGCGCCGCGCCCGGCCGCGATGGCGAGGTGGAAGACCCGGACCACTTCGGTGGCGGCCCGCAGTACGGCCGCGTCCGCGCTGTCGGGCTCGGCGGCGCGCCAGGCCTCCACGACGGTGGAGCCCGCGACGGCGGGCGCGAGCAGCCGGATCCGGTGGGTGCGCAGTGGCCAGTTCTCGCCGGTCGCCCGCAGCAGGTCCCGTACGCCCTGCCAGCGCCCGATCACGATGTCGTGCCGGGCGGTGGCGAGCGGGCGGTCGCCGAGGTCCGGGTCGAAGCGGACGGCCGGGGAGCGGCGGCGGGCAGCGGCCATCAACACCCCTCTCTGGTCGGTGGCTCGGGGCCAGGTGGTCAGAAGTCGGTGGGCAGGGCCGCGCCCGCGTACTCGGGGCGGCCCGCGCCGGAGGCCGCGTACACCTCGTCGACGGCGATGGCCCGGCCGGCGTCGAGGGCGGCGGGCCGGTAGTAGGCGCTGCCGCGCCGCCAGTACCAGAGCATCGGGGCGAGCCCGGCGGCAAGGCCGCCGAGGCCGATGGCGATCGCGGCGGCGCTGAGCTGGGCGAGGGAGGCGACGAAGACGCAGAACATGAAGACGGCGCCGAGCGCGGGCCACAGTCCGCCGAAGACGAAGGAGCCCACCGATCTGGTCAGCGTCCCCCGGTACGCGACGACCGCGGCCAGGCCCGCGAGGCCGTAGTAGAACGTGGTCTGGAGGCCGATCGCGGCGAGCGCGTCGGCCATGATGTCCTCGACCGAGCCCAGCGCGTTGGAGGCGACGAACAGGGCGAGGGCGACGGCGCCGACCACCACGACGGCGACCCAGGGCGTGTTCCAGCGGCGGTGCACGGTGCCGAGCGCGGCGGGCAGCGTACGGTCGCGGCCCATCGCGAAGAGCGAGCGGGTGACCTGGAGCAGCGTGGTCTCCAGGGTGGCGATCGTGGACAGGACCACGGCGAGCACCATGAGTTTGCCGCCGACGCCGGGCCAGATGGTCTCGCCGAGCACGGCGAGGACGTTGGACCCGTGCTGCTCGATCGCGCCCGGCGTCAGCGTCATGTTGACGGCGACGGTGAAGCCGACGAAGAGCAGGAAGACGACGGCGAGGCCGACGAGGGCGGCGAGTCCGGCGGTGCGGCGGCTGTCGCGGGTCTCCTCGCTGAGGTTGCTGGTGACGTCCCAGCCCCAGTAGTAGAACGCGGCGATCAGGGTGCCGGAGGCGAAGCCGCGCAGGCCGTCGAAGTGGCCGAACCCCAGCCAGGACCAGTCGAAGGGGGCGGCGCCGCCGTGGTGGAGGAGCGCGCCGACCGCGAAGACGACGAGGATCGCGAGCTCCACGCCGGAGACGATCACCTGGGCGCGGGCGGAGAGCCGGGCGCCGCCGAGCACCACGGCGAGCATCACCAGGAACCAGCCGGCGCCGGTGGCGGTGGCGAGCGCGGTGTGGCGGGCGAGCTCGGGGTCGAGGAGGGCGAGGGTCATCTGCCCGGCGGGCAGCGATCCGGCGACCATGAAGAGGGTGGCGGCCACGACCAGCGCCCAGCCGCTCATGAAGCCGAGGAAGGGGTGCAGGGTCCGGGCCACCCAGGAGTAGGCGGCGCCCGCGTTGACGTCGATGCGTCCCAGGCGCCCGAAGGCGAGGACGATGCCGAGCATGGGTATCGCGCAGTAGAGCAGCGCGGCGGGTCCGGCGAGGCCGACGGCCCCGGTCAGTACGGCGGTGGTGGCGGCCAGCGAGTACGCGGGCGCGCTGCCCGCGACGGCCATGACGACGGTGTCGAACGTGCCGAGGGCGTTGGAGCGTAGCCCTCTGCCCGTGCTGCGGCTGCTGCTCATGACCAGAACGTCCTTTGCTGCGTGACATATGGCGGTATGTCAGAACTCCGGCCGCCGGAACGGGTGTTGCCCACGCGCATCCGGAAGCCGCGTGCATCGTAGTGGGCTCCGGAGCGGGCAGGGGGTGCCGCGTCTCCCCCGCGTACGAGGACGGATCCAGCCATACGGAGCCGTCGCGTCCGCCATGCCGCGAGGCGCCTATCGCAGGCAGGGCCGGGGGGCCGGGGTCCGCAGCGGCCCGGCCAGCCACGCGCGGTAGGGGGCGGACATCCGGGCCGCCTCCCAGTACGCCCCGTCGAGCGCGGAGTGGACCGTCCCGTACAGCGCCTCCTCGTACGCCCCCGCCCGCGCGGCCAGCAGCAGCCGTACGGCCAGGGGGTCGCCGCGCAGCGGCCGGATCGCCATGTCCGGGCGCGGGCGGGAGGTCGGCTGGCAGGGGGTGACGACCTCGCCGGTGGCGACCAGGGAGGCGGCGGTGAGGTAATCGCCGTGCAGCACACGGGGGTTGAGCCCGGCGGCGGCGAACACGCGCCGCAGCCCGTCCCACTCGCCGTCCACGCTGGGATCGACCATCCACCGGTCGTCCGCCAGATCGCTGAGGTCCACCACCTCGCCGTCGGCCGCCGGGTGGTCGACGGCGAGCGAGATGAACTGGGGCTCGCGCTCGACGAGTACGCGCACGTCGAGGCCGTCCGGCACCCGCAGCGGGCAGCCCTCCACCTGGTGGACGAAGGCCACGTCGAGCTCGCCCGCCGCGACCAGGCCGAGCAGGGCGTTGGCGGAGACGGCGACGTGCAGCTGGGTCTCGGCGTTGGGCAGGCGTTCGCGCAGCCGTCTCAGCCAGCCGGGGATGGCACGGCTGGCGGTCGAGCCGATGCGCAGCCGGGGCCGCCCGTCCACCCCGTCGACGGCCGCCCGCACCTCGGTGACCAGCGCGTCCATCCCGGCGAGCAGGGGGCGGGCGCGGCTGAGGACGGTCTGGCCGAGGGGGGTCGGCCGGCAGCCGGTGCGCTCCCGGGAGAAGAGCAGGCCGCCCAGTGAGTGCTCGATGCGCCGGAGCTGGGTGGTCAGGGCCGGCTGGCTGGTTCCGAGCTGCCGCGCGGCCCTGTGCAGACTGCCGGTGTCGGCGATCGCGCAGAGGGCGCGGAGGTGCCTCACGTCGAGCTCCATGGCCCGAGGGTAAAGGGGTTGTCATGTCCCGCACTAGACGGCCGATTCCCCGCCGATAACGCCGAGTTATCGCCGATTGCCATCATCCCCGCGCGCACCCGGCTCCCCGACACTCGCCCTGGTCCCGGCAACCCACCGGGGCCACCCCCACGAGAACGACCAGGAGCCCCCCCATGAGACACCAGAGGACTGTCGTCCTGTCCACCGCACTGGGTCTGGCGCTCGCCGGCCTCGGCGCGATCCCCGCCACGGCCGCCGCCCCTTCCCCGTCCACCGCCGCCACCTCCGCGTACGCGCAGGGCTCGACGTACGCGGGTTCCGCCAAGGAGGCGGCCAACAACAAGGCGTTCTACGACGCCGTGATGAAGTCGGTGGCCAAGAAGCGGGCCGCCAACCCGCTGGCGGCCTCCGTCACCGTCTACTACAGCACCCGCAACGCGCCGAGCTTCCGCTCCCAGATATCGCAGTCCGCGCAGATCTGGAACTCCTCGGTGCAGAACGTACGCCTCACCGAGTCCTCCTCCGGCGCCGACTTCTCGTACTACGAGGGCAACGACCCGAACGGCTCGTACGCGTCCACGGACGGGCACGGCGGCGGGTACATCTTCCTCGACTACCAGCAGAACCAGCAGTACTACTCGGTCCGCGTGGTCGCCCACGAGACCGGCCACGTCCTCGGTCTGCCGGACCACTACTCGGGCCCGTGCAGCGAGCTGATGTCCGGCGGCGGGCCGGGCACGTCGTGCAGGAACGCGTACCCGAACAGCACGGAGCGGTCGCGGGTGAACAGCCTGTGGCGGAACGGCCTGGCGTCGGCGTTCAAGCCGGCGGCGGTGCCGAAGGCGGTGCCTGCGGCGTAAGGGGTACGGGGGCGGGCTCGTCCTGAGCCGCGCCGATACCGAGGACCTCCGACTCGGCATGCGGCCGGGCGGCCCGGTGGGGCACCTGGGTGTCTACGGGCCGTTCCGGTGGCGTGCGGGGTGGCCGGGCCCGTTCTGAGCCGCCCTTTCCGACTCGGCATGCGGCCGGGCGGGCCGGTGGGGCACCTGGGTGTCGTACCCCTCTGGCAGCATGAACGTATGCCGAGTGTCTCTCCCCGCCGTCCGTGTCCGTCGTGCGGCCGTGCCGTGGCCGTGGTGGCGGGCAAGTACGCGCGCCACGATCCGCGCACGCGCACGGGGGGCGGCGGGGAGCTGACGCTCTGCCCCGGCTCGAAGCGCCGGGCACCGGCGTCCGCGGGCCAGCGGACGCTGGACGGTTACGAAGTGGCGTTGTTCCCGGGCCAGCTGCCCCTGTTCTGACCCGGCCCTCGCCCACCCGCCCGCCCGCCCGTCCGGCGGGGTTGGCACGGCCCGGTCCTCCGCCGGGTGGCCGCCCGCGGCCGGCTCACACCCCACGCCCCTCGGGTTGCCGTCCGCAGGCCGTGGAGGGCTGGTCGCGCGTCTGCCTGCGGCCCTTTCCGGATTGTCTGCGGGTTGTGGTGGGTTGCTCGCGCCGTTCCCCGCGCCCCTGAGGGGTTGGCTGTCTGCGGGTTGTGGTGGGTTGCTCGCGCCGTTCCCCGTGCCCCTGAGGGGTTGGTGGTCTGCGGGTTGTGGTGGGTTGCTCGCGCCGTTCCCCGTGCCCCTGAGGGGTTGGTGGTCTGCGGGTTGTGGTGGGTTGCTCGCGCAGTTCCCCGCGCCCCTGAGGGGTTGGCTGTCTGCGGGTTGTGGTGGGTTGCTCGCGCAGTTCCCCGCGCCCCTGAGGGGTTGGTGGTCTGCGGGTTGTGGTGGGTTGCTCGCGCAGTTCCCCGCGCCCCTGAGGGGTTGGCTGTCTGCGGGTTGTGGTGGGCTGATCGCGCCGTTCCCCGCGCCCCTGAGGGGTTGGTGGTCTGCGGGTTGTGGTGGGCTGATCGCGCCGTTCCCCGCGCCCCTTGGATGCCGCTGCGCGGCATCCTTGGGGGCGGCCCGAAGGGGCGCGTCTTTAGGGGCGCGGGGAACTGCGCGACCAGCCCACACCGGCCCGCAGCCGAGGAGCGACGCACTCCGCGAAGCGGGCCGCCGCGCGCAGGGGCGGACGCCGACGGTATCGGACCCCCACGAGAGGCCCGGGCGATCCAACCCCGCCGAACGGGCGGGCGGGGTGGGGCAGCCCCCGGCCCGCCGGAGGCGGGCGCACCACGTACGCGCGGGCGGACGCCGGCGGTGGGCGACCACCCACGAGAGGCCCGGGCGACCCAACCCCGCCGAACGGGCGGGCGGGTGGGTGGGCGTGCGGCGCAATACAGCTAGCGCGGGGACGCGATCGCCCGCGCCGCTCGGACCTCCTGGCGGAGGGGGGCGAGGACGCTCTCCTCCGACCCCGTCAGGGACGCCCGTACCTCCACCAGGGTGGATGAGGCCCGGAGCCCGTCCGCCAGAGCGCGCAGCTCACGGGACACCTCCGCCACTTCCGACGCGCCCGGCGCAGCCGCCCCGTGGTTCACCCGCACCCGCGCCGCCGTCGTCGCGTCCACGATCCGTTCCACCGCCACCACCAGCGGCCACCACGCCGCCGCCCGCGCCCCGGTCGGCGGCGGCTCGGTCAGGGCCCGCTGGAACTCGGAGCGGACCACCGACAGGTCCCGGTAGAGCCGGCGCCGCCGCCGCACCCGCTCCACCTGGTCCCGGCCGGCGAACGCGCATTCCACGTACCCCGCCGCCTCCCCCACCGCGTCCGCCAGCCGGTCCCCGATCCGGGTGTGCCAGCTCTCCGGCCACAGCAGGTACCCGGCCACCAGCGAGATCCCGCAGCCGATCAGGCTGTCCCACAGGCGCGGCAGGACCAGCGCGAAGCCCTGGTGGTTCAGGACGTCGGAGAGGAGCAGGATCACGGGGGTGATCGCCGCCGTCTGGAAGGCGTACCCCTTCGCCGAGAACGCCGGGATCAGGGCCGCGAGGACCACCATCACCGGCACGTCCCACCAGCCCCGTGGCACCTCCGCGAGTACCGCCGCCGCCGTGACCAGCCCCACCGCCGTGCCGAGGGCCCGCAGCACCGCCCGGGAGAACACCGACCCGAAGTCCGGCTTCAGGACGAACGTGACGGTCAGCGCCACCCAGTACGAGCGTGGCACCGCCACCAGCGACACCAGCGCCTGGGCGAGCCCGATGCAGAGCGCGAGCCGCAGCCCGTACCGCCAGGACGCCTGCGAGAACAGCACGTTGCGCGCGCCCCGCCGCAGCCGGATGCGCAGCGCCGCCGGGCGCCCGAGCCGGTCGTCGACGTTGTACGGGTCGGGGTCCGGCTTGTGCACCACCACCGCCGCGTGCCGCAGCGCCGCGTCCACCGCCCGCTCCGACGGCTTGGCGGGCTCGGGGAGCGTCAGGTCCGGCACCGGCCCCGTCCGGGCCTCTTCCACCGCTTCCGCCAACTCCCGTACAGCGGCAGGGATGTCACGAGGCAGCGGCCGCCCCCGCAGATGCGCGGCCGGGGCCGCCTCCACCAGCGGGATCACCACGTTCAGCTGGGCGAGCAGCCGTACCAGCGGGCTGCGCCGTCCGTGGTCGCGGGTGCGGCGCGCGAGCACCAGGTCGTACGCCGTGTTGAGCGACTGCGTGACCGCCTGCCGCCTGGCGTCGTACGCCGGTGTGCCCGCCGCTTCGAGCAGATCGGCCACCGACCGGTAGGTCGCGGCGACGGCGGCCCGCTCCGGTACCCGGTTGCGCAGCGGCCAGCCGAGCAGGGTGAGCAGGAGGACGAAGAGGCCGCCGAGGGTGAGCAGCAGCGGCGCCTTCCACCACGGCGAGGGCATCGGAAGCCCGGCCCCGACCACCGCGTTCAGCAGGAGCAGCAGCCCGGACACGGAGGCCACCGCGCCGATGGACGAGATCATTCCGGAGACGAGCGCGACCAGGGTGAGCACGGCGACGGCGAGCCAGCCGTCCCCGTACACCAGGGTGCCGAGCGTGACGCCGATCGCGCCGAAGAGCTGCGGCACGGCGATGTTGAAGACCCGCATCCGGTACGCGTCGGCGGTGTCGCCGATGACCCCCGACAGGGCGCCCATCGACACCAGCGCGCCGTACGCCGGCTGGTCGGTGGCGAAGCCCACGGCGAGCGGGGCCGCGAGGCCGATCCCGGCCCGGGCGACGGCGGGCCACACGATCGGCGTGCTCTGCGGGCGCAACCCGCTGACCAGCCACTGCGGCGGCGTCAGCCGCACCCGCCCCCGGTCGCCCGGGTCCTTGTCCACGTCGAGCTGTCCACCCATGGCATCAGTATGCGATCACGGTGATTCAGGCCTTTTGGGCGGGTCTTCGGCACAATGATCTTTGCCCGGGGTTTGTCTGCGGGCCGGTGGGGGCTGGTCGCGCAGTTCCCCGCGCCCCTGGAGGGCTGTGGCTGAGCTGGATTCTCCGGCTGCGGCGGACTGCCCAAGGGGCGCGGGGAACTGCGCGAGCAACCCAGCACGGTCCGCAGACGAGCGGTGGTTTTCAGGGGCGTGGGGCTGTGGCATTTGCGGCTCCGCCGCGATGGGGGTCCCCCCCTGTTCGAGCGAAGCCGAGAACTTGGGGGAGCGACCAGCCCCCACCGGGCCGCAGATGAGTGTTCGACCGTCGGAATGTTTATCCACACCCTGTGGATAAACATTCCCGCCGAGCCACCCCTACGGCACGAACAGCGTCTTCCCCCGCGCCCCGCCCGCCCGGTTCCGCTCCAGCGCCTCCGGCACCTTCTCCAACGGGTACTCCCCGTCCACCGGCACGTGCACCTCGCCCGCCAGCGCCACCGCGGCCAGCGCGTCGAGCAGCGCTCCCGACGCCGTGAGCCGGAAGTTCACGCCCTTCCCGGGCGGGGCCGCGCCCCGGGTGCTCAGCGCGGCACCGCCCGGCCGCATCAGCGACGCGTACGCGTCGAAGGCCTCCGCGTCGGCCGACACCAGGTCGACCACCGCGTCCACCCCGCCCGGCGCGGCCCGCGCGCACGCCTCGGGCACCGACTGCTCGGTGGAGTCGATCGCGACCGCCGCGCCCAGCGCCCGCATCCGCTCCCGCTCGTCGCCCCGCACCACCGCCACGACCCGGACGTCCCGTGCCGCCGCCAGCTGGGTCAGCGCGCTGCCGACCCCGCCCGCCGCGCCCACGAGGAGCATGGAGTCGCCCGGTTCGAGCGCCACGCCGGTGCGCAGGATCTGGAGCGCGGTCATCCCGGCCGTGGGCAGGGCCGCGGCCGCCCGCAGCGCGAGGCCTTCCGGCACCCCGGCGATCGTCGAGTCGTGCGGCATCGTCACGTACTCCGCGTACGTTCCGGTCCCCACCGGTGGCCGCGCCGCCTGCCCGTACACCGCGTCGCCCACCACGAACCGGTTCTCGCCCGGGCCGACCACGTCCACGCGGCCCGCGAAGTCGAGGCCCAGGACCAGCGGGAAGACATGCGGGAGGCGGCCGTCGAGGAGACCGTCGGCGACCTGCCAGTCGAACGGGTTGAGGGCGGCGTAGTCGATCTTCACCAGGACCTCGCCGGGGCCGGGCACCGGCTTGGGGACATGGATGACCCCCGGCGTGGCCCTGAAGGCCTGGACCGCGACAGCGCGCATACGCGTACGCCTCCTGCTCGGCCCCCCTGCAACCAGGCCTACGGACGGTCCGATCCTCACCCAGGACCGCGCCGCCCGCACCCCGGGGAACCGCCATCCGGCCCTAGCCCTCGAACAGTTCGAGGTCGACGACGAGCGCCCGGTGGTCGGTCCCGCGCAGGGTCAGGAACCGCGCCGACCTGACCGTGAAGTCGTCGCCGCTGACCAGCACATGGTCGATCTGGGTCCGGAACGGCGTGGCGCGGTCGGCGGGCCAGGAGTACGCGCGGGACCTGCCCGCCAGCCGGGCGCTGTCGTGCAGGGCGCCCGCCTTCAGGACCGACCGGAAGGCGGCATGGTCCTGGGTGGCGTTGAAGTCCCCGGCGACGATCACCGGCTCCCCCTTCACCGACGCCGCGAAGTCCCGCACCCGCCCCAGCTCCCGGCGCCACGTGCCCTCCCGGCCCGGCAGCGGCGGCTCCGGATGCGCGAGCTGGAGCCGTACGTTCCGGCCCGCGACCAGCGCCACCGCGCCCGGCATGGCCATCTCGGAGGGGATCGTGGGGGCGGCCGTGAGCGGGTACCTGCTGAGGACCGCGGACCCGGCCGAGCCGTCCTCGCGTACGACGTTCCGATACGGGTAGTCCGCCTTCGCCACCCGCTGCTCCAGCGCGTCCGCGCAGACGAAGGCGCACTCCTCGACGAAGACGAAGTCCGGCTTCTCGCGCCGCACCGCCGCGATCAAGTCGTCCGTCGCCCAGCCGAATTCGGTGTTGGAGGTGAGCACGCGCAGCTCACCGAGGGGGCGGCCGTGCGGCCGGGTGATCTCGGCGCCGTACGGCTGGGTGTACCAGCCGGTCACCGCCAGCACGACGAGCGCCCACGCCATCCCGGTCCGCCACCGCCCGAACGCGGCCAGTACGAGCCCGGCGCCGCCCGGCACCAGCAGCCACGGCAGGAAGGCGAGCAGCTGCGGCACGGGCGTGACCCCGTCCGAGGCCGCGGCCCGGCACCCGACGACCGCGCTGACCCCGGCGAGCACCAGCCCGCCCAGGACCGCACTCGCCCGGCGCCACGGGTGCCCCCGCTCCCCGGGCGGCCCCGCCGCCGCGTCCGTGGCGGGCCAGGGCGGTGCGGTGCCAAGGGCGTCCAAGGGACCCTCCCGGTCGACGGTTCGACAGGCCTTTGCGCCCTCAAGTATCCGCCGGTGTGCGCCGTCAGCCCGTCAGATGGGCGCGCAGGGCCGCGTTGAACTCGGCGGGCCGCTCCAGATTGGGCAGATGGGCCGCCGACTCCACGACGACGAGGGTGGATCCGGGGACCGCCGCGTGCATCGCCTCGGCGTCCTCGACCGGCGTGTACGTGTCGTCGCGCCCCACGACGATCAGGGTGGGGACGGTGACGGTGGTGAGCAGCTCGCGGTAGTCGGGCCGCTCGGCGCGCCCGCGCAGCGCGGCGGCGGCGCCCTCGGGATCGGTGGCGGTCATCATCCGGTGGACGTGCGCCTTCACTTCGGCGTCCGCGTAGGGCGCCACCATCTTCTCCAGGACCTCGTCCGCGTACGGCTTCATGCCCTCGCCTGCGAGCCGGTCGGCCATCTCGCGGCGGGCGATGCGCCCGGCCGGGGTCTCGGCGGCGGGAAAGGTGTCGGCGAGGACGAGCGAGGTGATCCGCTCCGGGAAGAGCCGGTAGCACTCCATGACGATCTGGCCGCCCATGGAGAGCCCGCCGAGCGCGAAGCGCGCGATGCCGAGCCGGTCGGCGAGCGCGCGGACGTCCTCGGCGAAGTCCGACAGGAGGGTGGTGCCGGGGGCGCCGGGCGCGCTGCCGTAGCCGCGCAGATCGGGGGCGACGACGCGGTGCGTACGCGCGAACTCCTCGATCTGGGGGTCCCACATCGTGCGGTCGAAGGGATGGCCGTGGACCAGGAGCAGGGCGTCGCCCATGCCCCGGTCGGTGTAGGTGGTGGGCATGTCAGGAGGCTAGGCGTGCTCAACTGCTCGGTGCAATAAGATCTTTGCTCTCGGTGCAATGTGGGAGGGGCTGGCAGAGGTGGACTACCGGCGGCTGGCGGACGGCGTGGCGAAGGCGATAGCCGAGGGGAGGCTGCGCCCGGGCGACCGGCTGCCGCCCCAGCGGACGTTCGCGCGCCGCCACCGGGTGGCGGTCTCCACGGCGATACGGGCGTACGGGGAGCTGGTGCGCCGGGGCCTGGTGGTGGGGGAGGTCGGGCGCGGCACGTTCGTACGGGCGGCGCCGCCGCACCCCGGGTCGGTGCTCGCGGAGGACAGCGGCCGCGCCCCGGTGAACCTGGAGCTCAACTACCCCGTGGCGGACGGCCAGTCGGAGCTGATGGCGCGCGGACTCGCGGGCCTGGCCCGCCCGGACGTACTCCTGGAGGCCACCCGCCCGGCGGCGGCGGACGGCACACCCGGGGCGCGGGAGGCGGCGGCCCGGGTGCTCGCCCGCCCCGGCTGGCATCCGGACCCGGACCGGCTGCTGTTCGCGGGCAACGGCCGCCAGGCGATCGCGGCGGCGCTGTCGGCGCTGGTGCGGCCCGGGGGTCGGGTGGGGGTGGAGGAGCTGACGTATCCGCTGGTCAAGGCGGTGGCGGAGCGGCTGGGGATCACCTTGGTACCGATCGGGACGGACGGGTCGGGGCTGCTGCCGTCGGCGCTTGAGGCGGCGCACCGGCGTACGCCGCTGAGCGCGGTGTACGTACAGCCGACGCTGCACAACCCCCTGTCGCTGACGATGCCGGGGGCGCGCCGCGAGGAACTGGCGCGGGTTCTGCGGGAGTTGGCACTGGTGGCGGTGGAGGACACGACGTGGGCGTTCCTGGCCGCCGCGGATACGCCCCCGCCGCTGGCGGCGTACGCGCCGGAGCGGACTCTTCTGGTCGACAGCCTGTCGAAGCGGCTGGCGCCCGGGCTGACGGTGGGGTTCCTGAGCGTCCCCGAGGCGTACGGGGAGGAGGTCGCGCGGGCGCTGCGGTCCGGGGCGTGGACGGCGGGCCGGTTCAACCTGGAGGCGGCCGTGCGGTGGGTGGAGGACGGGACGGTCGAGGCGGTGACGGCGGCGAAGCGGGCGGAGGCGGGGGCGCGGCACGCGCTGGTGGCGGGACAACTGGGGGACCAAGCGATTCGCACCGACCCGTGCTCCTACTACTGCTGGTGGGAGCTGCCGGCGCCGTGGCGGGCGGAGACGTTCGCGGCGGCGGCCGCGGAGGAGCTGGGGATCGCGGTCACGCCCGGTTCGGCGTTCGCGGTGGGCGCGGCTTCGGCGCCGGACGCGGTCAGGGTGGGTCTGGCGTCGCCGCCACGGCCGGTGCTTGACGCGGCGCTTCGTCGGCTGGCGGAGCTCGCCGTACGCGGCCGCTCAGCCAGGCCGTGAGGGCCAGGGCGAGACCGACGGCGACGGCGCCCCAGGCGGCGCCGCGCAGGATCGCGGTGAGCGTGTCATAGACGCCCGCGGCGGTGCCGGGGTCGGCGTGGGCCGGGAGGTCGGCGAGGGTGAGGACACGGCCCAGGGCGACCAGGGCGCGCAGCCCGAGCCCGCCCGCGGCGATGCCGAGGCCGACTGCGGTGACGGAGGAGCGCACGGGTCCAGCCAACCCCGGGTTGCCGGGCGGCGCGCGCGGGTGTGGGCTGTATGGGGGAAGTGGAAGGAGTTGCGCCATGTCCGCACACGCAACGATGCCGGCACCGTCCCGGCCCGGCCCTCTCTCCGGCCTGACCACCCGTCTGGGCCTGCCGTTGGCGCTGATCGCCCTGCCGGTGGTCATCGGGATCTTCTACGGCTTCTGGGCCGCGTCCATCAACCGGCGGGGCGGCGAGGTCACCGGCGGCAACATAGCGCTCGGGCTGGTCTCCGGAGTGGTGATCGCCGCGCTCGGGCTGGGGTTGCTGATGATCCAGGGCCGGTTGCCCCGGGAGCTGCGGGCGGTGGCGTTCGGAGCGTTGTTCGGGGCGGGGACGGGGTTTCTGTATGCCCAGTCGGGCGAGAGTGTGTTCGGGGCGTCGATGATGGGGGCGCTGCTGGGGGGCGGGATGATGGCGGCGGCGTTCTATGTGTTCTACACGCGGGAGTAGGCCGGGGTGGGGCGGCCGGTTCGGCGGCGCCGCATCGCCCACCCGCCCGCCCGTTCGGCGGGGTTGGATCGCCCGGGCCTCTCGTGGGTGGTCGCCCACCGTTGGCGTCCGCCCGCGCGTACGTGGTGCGCCCGCCCCCGGCGGGCCGGGGGCTGCCCCACCCCACCCCGCCCGCCCGTTCGGCCGGGTTGGGTCGCCCGGGCCTCTCGTGGGTGGTCGCCCACCGTTGGCGTCCGCCCGCGCGTACGTGGTGCGCCCGCCCCCGGCGGCCCGGGGGCTGCCCCACCCCGCCCGCCCGTTGGGCCGGGTTGGTGAGGCCCGGGCCTCTCGCGGGTGGTCCGATACCGTCGGCGTCCGCCCCTGCGCGCGGCGGCCCGCTTCGCGGAGTGGGTCGCTTTTCGGCTGCGGGCCGGTGGGGGCTGGTCGCGCAGTTCCCCGCGCCCCTAAAGACGCGCCCCTTCGGGCCGCCCCCAAGGATGCCGCGCAGCGGCATCCAAAGGGCGCGGGGAACGGCGCGAGCAACCCACCACAACCCGCAGACCACCAACCCCTCGGGGCGCGGGGAACTGCGCGAGCAACCCACCACAACCCGCAGGCCACGCGCGAGCGGCCACGTACGGGTCGCAGGCGGGGGAGCGGAAGGGCGTCCGAGCGGCGCGGGCTCAGCCCGCCCCCGGCGGCGCCGGGCACGCGTAATGCTCGCGGGGGCAGGCGATCAGGCTGCGGGAGACGTACCGCTTGGCGGTCGAGTAGTAGCCCCACACCACATCCGTCCCGAGCCCCAGCGCCTCGTGGACGTACTCCATGCGCTCGTCCAGCGGAAACGCGCCGTGGCTGAGGTGCCGGTGCTCCTCGCCCTGGGCGCGCAGCCACGCGGCGGCCCGCTCCCGGTCCCCGAACGTCGCCTCCGGCCCCACCTGTTTCCGCAGCCAGTCCGCGATCTCCAGAGGCGGGGCCGGGTTGGCGGGATCGACGCGTTCCCGGTCGGCGGGCCGCTCCGGCCCGGTCCACGCGTACGCGTGCCAGTGAGTCATCAGCGGGTGCGGACGTGGTTGTACTGGCGGCCGTCGTCCGAGTCCCCGGTGGGCGGGTTGGGCTCGCCCCCGTCTCCGTCCGCGTCCTCGTCGCCATTGCGGGCCACATCGAGTCGGTAGCGCATGGGTGACCTCCGTGTGCGTCGTCGGTGCGGCCGACGCCAGAGGCGGTGCGTGAGCGCTTGCCAGCGATGTGCAGACATGTGCAGAGAGATCAATCAGACCTGGTGAATGGCTTATCGGCCCTCTTGATCGATCACGTCTCCCGCGCGACCGTGGTGCACGCAACTGCACGGCCATCGAAGGAGGTTGACATGGCGTTACTCTTCGTCGGCATCGACCCGAATGCCGGGGACAGGCAGAGCCCGACCGTGTGGGTCGACAGGGAAAGGCGCGAGCTCGTTCTCCAGGGCTGGAAGCCCACCCCCGAAATCGCAGCGGAGTGCGCTGCCACGGAGGTCCCCGGGCACGCCAAGGGCATCCCGGACAACGAGGCAGTGATCCGGATCCCGGCCAGGATGGTGCGCTTGATCAGGGAGGCGTGCGATGCCGTCGAGCCCTGAGACGTTCGATGAGCTGCTCGCGCGGTGCACACGCTCAGCCGTGCACCTGGAGATGCGCGACTCCTACGCCGTCGACTACGAGAAGGGACCGTTCGCGGACTGGCGTGCCGGTCACCGCCTGGACCCCGCTGACCGGGCGTCGTGGTGGCGTCCCTGGCTCGACCTGATGTCGGAGACGGTCTCCCGAGGAGTAGTGGTGCGTCGCGCCCGTATCGTCTCGGAGCCGGTCAGCGAGTACATCCGGTTCGAACACTCGGGCACCTTCACCAACGTCGCAGCCGGCGAACAGGTCCGCTGGCTGCCCCGGCGCCGGGCCTCCGACATCGCCCTGCCGGGCAACGACTTCTGGCTCTTCGACGAGCAGTGGGTCCACTGGAACCACTTCTCCGGAGACGGCTCATCGGGCGGCGGTGAAGTTTCCGATCACCCCGCCGCCGCGAAGCTCTGCGCCACGGCCTTCGAAGCCGTGTGGGAGCGAGCCGTCCCGCACGACGACTACGAGATCCACTGACAGAAAGCACCGGTCCGGCCCGCTCATGCCCATATCCCCCTCCTCCTCCGCCCAGGCGGCTCGCGAAGCGGTCGCGGGCCGCCTGCGCGAGATCAGAAAGCGCGCGGGGCTGACGGTCACGGAGCTGGCCGACCGTTGCGGCTGGCACCATGCCAAGACATCACGCATCGAGAACGCCCGCACCGCCCCCTCGACCAAGGACATCGCCTTGTGGTGCGCTGCCTGTCAGGCCGCTGACCAGGCAAGCGACCTCATCGCTCAGTCCCTCAACGCGGAGTCGATGTACAGCGAGTGGCGCCACCAGGTGCGCAGCGGCCTGAAGCAGCTTCAGGACAGTTGGGTGCGGTTCTTCCACGAGACCCGGCTCTTCCGCGTCTACTCGTCCACGCTGGTACCCGGGCTGCTCCAGACCGAGGGGTACGCGACAGCCCTGCTGACCGCCATCGCCGACTTCCGGGACATCCCGAACGACGGACCCGCCGCGGCCGAAGCCCGGGTGGCGCGCTCCCGAGTGATCCACGAGCCAGGGCACCGGTTCGTGCTGCTCATCGAGGAAGCCGCGCTGTACTACCAGGTGGGGGACGCCGCTGCCATGGCCGCACAGCTCGGGTATCTGCTCACCGCCGGGGCCCTGCCCGCCGTCTCGCTCGGCATCGTCCCGAGGAGCG
The DNA here is from genome assembly GCF_042737755.1 of Streptomyces sp. NPDC059994. Taxonomy (NCBI): domain Bacteria; kingdom Bacillati; phylum Actinomycetota; class Actinomycetes; order Kitasatosporales; family Streptomycetaceae; genus Streptomyces; species Streptomyces sp. NPDC059994. The sequence continues at coordinate 60,507 of NZ_JBHWUR010000009.1, read as the reverse complement.
CCCCGGAACGGACGATGTGGCCCCACGAGACGTTTCACGTGTACGACGACACCCTCGTCTCGGTGGAGCTGCTCTCCGCCCAGGTGAACATCACCCAGCCCTCCGAGATCGCCCTCTACCTGAAGGCCTTCGACCACCTGCGCACCATGGCCGTGTACGGCTCCGACGCCCGCGCCCTGATCGTCAAGGCCATCGACGCCCTGTAGCTGTCCCGGCCCCCGTACCCTGGAACCGCCCCCGCACCCCAAGGAGCCCCCCGTGGCCGAGGACACCGAGAAGAGCAAAGAGCGCGGTATCGCCCTCCGCGCCGGGTTCTACATCTTCGGCACGCACCTGTTCGCCGGGTTCGTCTGGCTGCTCTTCTACGTGGGGGACCACGCGCACAAGTGAGTGACGGAATTCCCTGCCGTCCGGGACCCCCGTCCCGTTACACTCCCCATATGACTTCCGACGTGCACCGTGTCAGCACTCTCTGCTGGTGGCGCTCCTTCTAGGAGCGGCCACGACACCTGCACGCCATCGAGGGCCGTTCGATACGGACGGCCCTTTCGCATGCCCGGACCCCTCTGGACCGGACCGGCCGTCCCCGACGACGCCCGCCACCCACCCAGAGAGGCAGCCACATGACCCGCATGCTCACCGGCGACCGCCCCACCGGCCCCCTCCACCTCGGCCACTACTTCGGCACGCTCCAGAACCGCGTCCGCCTCCAGAACGACGGCGTGGAGGTCTTCCTCGTCATCCCTGACTACCAGGTCATCACCGACCGCGACCTCGCCGACAACCTCGTCGGCCACACCGAGGGCCTCGTGCTCGACTATCTCGCCGCCGGTATCGACCCCGCCCGCGCGACCGTCTTCACCCACAGCGCCGTCCCCGCCCTCAACCAGCTCCTCCTCCCCTTCCTCAGCCTCGTCTCCGTCGCCGAGCTCGGCCGCAACCCCACCGTGAAGGACGAGATCGCGCACTCGCGCCAATCGGCCGTCAGCGGCCTGATGTTCACGTATCCGGTCCATCAGGCCGCCGACATCCTCTTCTGCAAGGCCGACGTCGTCCCCGTCGGCCAGGACCAGGTCCCCCACCTGGAGCTCACCCGTACGATCGCCCGCCGCTTCAACGACCGTTACGGGCAGGTCTTCCCCGAGCCCGAGGCCCTGCTCTCCGCCGCGCCCCTGCTCCTCGGCACCGACGGTACGAAGATGAGCAAGTCCCGCTCCAACTCCGTCCCCCTCTCCGCCACCGCCGACGAGACCGCCGCGCTCATCCGCCGCGCCACGACCGACGCGGACCGCCGCATCACGTACGACCCCGCCGACCGCCCCGGCGTCTCCGGCCTGCTCCAGCTCGCCGCCCTCTGCCAGGACCGCGACCCGCACGACGTGGCCGCCGAGATCGGGGACGGCGGCGCCGCCGCGCTCAAGCGCCACGTCACCGAGGCCGTCAACACCTACCTCGCGCCGATGCGGGCCCGCCGGGCGGAGTACGCGAGCGACCTCCCGTACGTACGGGAGGTCCTGCGCGAGGGCAACAAACGCGCCAACGCGATCGCGGAGGTCACCCTCGACGAGGTACGGGCCGCTATGGGCGGCTTCCGCTGATCCGGCTCACCTATTCCGGCTCACCTATTCCGGCTCACCGCTCGTGTCGCACTCGAACCACACCGTCTTCCCGCCCCCCGCGTGCGACACCACGCCCCACCGGTTCGCCACCGTCGCCACGATCAGCAACCCCCGGCCGGATTCGGCCAGTTCGTCGGGGTGGGCGGGCATCGCGGGCAGCTTCGGGCAGTCGTCCGTGAGCTCCACGCGCAGTCCGCCCGCGCGCTGGAATATCACCAACCGGCAGGTACGGCCGGGCACATGGCGTACGACGTTCGCCATGAGCTCGGTCAGCGCGAGTTCCGCGTCGTCGACCAGCTCGGTCATGGACCAGTTGGCCAGATACTGGCGGAGGATCCGGCGTAAATGCCGGGCCGAGTGGTCGCCCACGGTGAGGGTCATCCCGTAGCGCCCGCCAACTTCCGCCTCGGAAGGGTGAGTTGCGTGGTTCACGCCACCAGAGTGCGGTGAACTGGTTACGTTCGGTATGGGCCGAAAAATCTGCCCACCGCGTGTGGTTGGGGGTGACCCTTCGTCATGGTCAACATCCGAGACCTCGATCCCAGCGCCTCACCGCTGGATTATTACGGTTCCGAGCTGCGCCGCAAACGCGAAGCAGCCGGAATGACGCAGGAGCAGCTCGGGAGCTGCATCTTCTGCGCGGCGTCGTTGATCGGCCAGATCGAAACGGCGCGGAAGGTCCCTACGCGGGACATTTCCGAGCGGCTCGACGCCGCGCTCCTCACGGAGGGGTTCTTCGCGCGTCTCGTCGGCCTGGTCCTGCGCAGCCAGCTGCCGTCGTGGTTCCAGCAGTACGCGGAGATGGAGGCGCGGGCGGCGTACATCTCCACGTTCCAGGCGCAGTTGGTGTACGGGCTGCTCCAGACCGAGGATTACGCCCGTGCGGTGCTCGGTGTCCGGGACGAGGGTGACATCGACGCGCGCGTCGAGGCCCGCATGGAACGGCAGCGGATCCTGGACCGCGAGATTCCGCCGCTGACCTGGGCGGTGATGAGCGAGGCGGTCCTGCATCAGGAGATCGGCGGCCGCAAGGTCATGCGGGAGCAGCTTGAGCATCTGTTGGACCTGCACAGGAAGCGGGAGTGGGTGAAGGTGCAGGTGCTGCCTTTCGAGGCTGGGGCGCACGCGGGGCTGCCTGGCTCCTTCACCACCCTGCGGTTCGACGACGACCCGGACCTCGTGTACACCGAGGACTTCGTCAGCGGCCACATGACGGCCAACCCGCGCGCTATCAGGGAGGGTTCACTCCGTTACGATCACTTGCAGGCCACTGCCCTCTCCGTGGAGGATTCGGCGGCATTGATCGCCCGCGTAATGGAGGAGCGTTATGGGGACCAACCTGAACCTGACAAGCGCCACCCAGTGGCGTAAGTCGTCGTACAGCTCCGACACCGGCGGCGAATGCGTCGAGTGCGCGCCCCTTGGGGCTGCCGCCTGGCGTAAGTCGTCCTACAGCGGCGACACCGGCGGCGAATGCGTCGAGTGCGCGCCCCTCGGGGCTGCCGCCTGGCGTAAGTCGTCGTACAGCTCCAACACCGGCGGCGACTGCGTCGAGATCGCGTCCCAACCCCACCGCATCGCCGTCCGCGACTCCAAGAACCCCGACGGCGGGGCCTTCGTCATCGGCCCCGCCGCCTTCAGCGCCTTCGTGCGCAGCCTCTGAAGGTCAGATCACCGGGCCCGTCACCGCGAGCGCGCCCGTCGCGCAGGCACGGGAAATGCGTGAAAGCGGCACAGCTCTGCCGAGCAGCTCGCGCTGCATCCGCAGACCGTACGCCGGCGCCCGCGCCTGCGCCGCATCGAGCGGCTCTTCGGGTCCGCGCTGAACGACCCGGACGCCCGCTTCGAGCCCGAAGTGGCCTGCGCTTCCGGTTGTTGGGTCCGGAGCCCGGCGTGTCCGGGCCCCGGCCGCCCACCATGCCGTAACGTCTCGCGGTTGCTCCCCGCGACGGTTCGTTCGCGTGCGGTGCGCCCGGTACGCCCCGCCCTTTGGCCCCCCGTGTCACTCGCGTGGCGGAACCCCGTACCTCCCCTTAGCGTGATGAAGGGCGCGTATCCCCTGTAAGGAGACGTACGCCATGGGTCGCCACACCAAGGACGCCGTCGAGGAGGGCAGGGCGGAACGCATAGCCGCCGCTTCGGCACCGGAGGAGAGTGCCGGAGCGGCGGCGGCCGGGGCGAGTCCCGGACAGCCACTGCGCGGCGGGGGCGCGGCCACGGCCGCCGCCGCTGCCGCCGGGCGCACCGCCCATCCGGGCGCCGCCCATGAACACCGCTGGCTGGTCCTCGCGGTCATCGGCGTCGCCCAGCTCATGGTGGTGCTCGACGCCACCATCGTGAACATCGCTCTGCCCTCCGCGCAGAGCGATCTCGGCTTCAGCGACGGCAACCGCCAGTGGATCGTCACCGCGTACGCCCTGGCTTTCGGCTCGCTGCTGCTGCTCACCGTCGTGCTCTACCGAAAGGGCCCGCCCCATCCGCACCCGACGGAGGGCGGAGACGCGGGCCCGATCCACCTGTGAGGCTGTGACGGCCCGCAGGCGAAAAGCGAGCCACTCCGCGCAGCGGGCCGCACGTCGTCGCGGTCAGACGAAGACGAACGCCACCGCCGTCGCCGCCCCCAGCGCCGCGCCCGCGACCGTCTGGGCCACCGTGTGGTAGCTCAGGGCGACCCGCGACCAGCACACGGCGATCGTCAGCGCGTACGCGAGGAGCCAGAGCGGCTCGTGCTGCACGGCCGCGAGCAGCGCCACCACCGCCGACGCGACCGACGCGTCCACCGAGATCTTCCAGACCGTGTTCACCGCGAGCAGCCCGATCGTCATCACCCACAGCCCGAGCATCGCCGCGAGGATGCCGACGGGCGCGTCCCCGAGGACCATGACGAGCGAGCCGGTGCCGATCGAGCCGAGGATCACGAGGAAGATCGGCGCCCGCTTCGTACGGTCGACCACATGCCGGTCGCCCCAGGTGCCGCGCCCCCGCTCCCACTCGATGTACCCGGCCGGGATCAGGCCCGCGCACAGCGCCCCGAGGAACCCCCACAGCAGCCCGGTCCAGTCGCCCGCCGCCGCGAACCCGATGCCGAGCATGCCGACGAGGAGGCAGTTGCGGGGCTGGAGCACATTGGTGACGGCGAGGGCGACGGGGCGCCGGGCGGGATCGTCGAGCCCGGCGGTGCGGCTTTCGGTGCTGCTGGTCACGCGGAGGTCTCCTGGGCCTGGGCCTGGGTTCGGTCTTCGGCGGACGCCAGGACCTCACGGGCCCGGTCGTACGGAATCGTCTTGTACGCGGCGGCCACCCGCACCAGCCAGGCGACCTCGCCGTCCTGGTCCGTGGCGTGCTGCGGCTCGATGGCGGCGGCCCGGCCCGCGGGAGCGCCGTCTGCCTTGGCGGCCAGCGCGGCCTTGATCCAGTGCGCGTCGGCGAGCGGCCCGGCCGCCTCGGGCCCGGCGGCCTCCTTGGCGGCGTCCAGGAGCTCGTCCGGCACATAGTGGCGCAGCTTCTCCACCGCGTCCGCGATGTCCGCGGCCCACCGGTCGATCCGCAGGTCGGCCGGGGTGTCGAAGCGCGTCAGCTCCCGCAGCAGCGGCGCCGGCGGTTCGAACGGCTGGTCAGGGAAGGCCGTCATCAGCCCGTACCAGAGCGGGTGCAGCCGCGCCTGCGCCCGCCACAGCCGCAGCCGCCGCCAGCCCTTGCGACACGCGGGGACGGACGCGCCGAGCGCGAAGAACGCGAACAGCACGATCTGCGAGGCCTCGGTGATCTCGTCGAATTCCAGCGCGAACGACTTGCTCGGCCGGTCGGCCACGCTCACCCACAGGAACAGCGTCCGGCTGAGGGTGTAGGCCACGCCGATGAACATGGCGAACGTCATCATGCCGAGCCCGACGCGCAGATGCCGCACCTGCGTGTTGCCGGTGGCCAGCGCCCACTGGTACGCGCAGACGGCCGAGGAGGCGCCCAAGTACAGGTAGAACACGCTCATATAGAGCGTCGCGCCCCACTGCCCCGCATGGTCCGACACGAACCGGTCGGAGGGGACGGAACGGTCGACGACCGTGAAGAACAGCACGGTCAGCAGGATCAGCGTGGCCACGGACGCCTTGGCGGCGACCCGCTGCACGGTCCGCGCGAACCGCACGTGCCTCGGGATCGCGCCCTCGTCCGGGAAGTGGCCGTAGATCGCCACGATGTAGCTGAGGATCGCCAGGATGGCGATGGTGGCGGTGTAGTGCTTGATGAGGACGGCGAGGTCGGTGACCTCACTGTCGTTCAGTGTGATCCGTACGAACTTGGTCTTGGTCCACAGGGCGACGGCGAACCCGGCGTAACAGCCCCACAGGGCGCGCCGGCGCCTGTCCTCCTCGTCGCCCCACAGGGCGGCGGGCATGCGCCACAGGGCGACGGCGGTCATCAGCGCGGCTATGAGATAGCCGGCGAGGTCGAGCGGAGTCATCGGGGGGATTCCTCGGGGCAGGAACGGAGGACGGGATTCGGCGGCCTTGGGTGGGGGCCGCGGGTTCAGTCTCTGCGGAAGAGGTGGAGACCCCGTCGGCGGTGGGCGACGGGCCGCGAGAGCGAGTTGGCGAGCCGGCCGACCATGTCGTCGCTGGTCACGTCCATGGCCATACGGGGGATGAGGGAGGCCCCGAACTCGGCGACGCGCTCGTCATGGGTGTCGTACTGGGCGCGCGCCTGCACGGTGGCGCCGGAGCTGACGACGCGCTGGATGAGCGAGGTGTCGAACATCGGCAGCAGGGCCTTGAGCTGCCCCGCGTCCAGGCTGGTGCCGTGGTCGAACCACTCGTGGCACAGCTCGTGGAGGATGACGTGCTGGGTCTGGTAGTCGGTGGGCCGCTTCCGGTAGAGCACGAAGCTGGTGTCACCGGCCTTGAGCCGGAGCCCGCAGGCGGCGTTGACCCGCGCCAGCCGGTCGGGCAGCTCCCGCAGCACGATGGTGCGCCCACGGGCTTTCTCCATGTTCGCGACCAGGCCCTCGATGCTGAACGGGGCGGGGATCGGCAGGTCGGCCAGCCCGGCCTCGCACTCTCTCCGCAGCTCGCGCATGGACATGGAAGTCTCTGGGTCCCTCTGGGGCGTAGTCACGCGTGCGTGTGGACATGCGATCGATCGGCGCATCTTAACGAACGGGAGTGAATACGGGGGGTCCTGCGACGCTAGGAGTCGGAGCCGCTGTCCTTCTTGCCGCTGCTCTCCTCCAGGAGGGAGAGGGCGAACTGAAGGAGTTCAGCGGACAGGCCGTCGTCGTCGAGCCCGCGCCCGGCGATACCGCTGATCTCGCCCGTACGCCGCTTGGCGAGGAACTGGAGCCCGGCCACGACGTCGTCGACGACCTCGGACTCCTCCTTGAAGAACCGCCAGTCGACACCGAAGCCGAGCCCGAGCGCCTTGAGGATGTCCTCGGAGGGATGTGTGACCTTGCCCGCGAGGATGTTGGAGAAGTAGCTGTGGGACAGGTGCCCGCCGCGCTCCTTCACGAGGTCGGAGAACATCCGCCCCGAGATGTTCTCGCCGGGGAAGGTCTTCTCCACCATGTAGGCGACCTTCTGCTGCAAGGTCGTCAGCTCAGGAGTGTCAGGCGTGTCGTCTTCCATCGGTCCCCCACCCCGTCTGGTCAGAACTGGGCTTGCACAAAGACTCTACGCCACTGTTAACTCGAAAAAACACGGGCAGGGGGCCACGAGGGGAGTCCCTTGCCCGTGTGAAGGCCACGCCATGCCCGGAGCCGGGCAGGGTGTGCGCACGACTGTGCCCGTACACGTGCCCGCACATAGATGTAGCCCTTCGCGACGGGGGATGCACGAAGGGCTACCCATACATTATGACACCGAGTCAGGCGCCAGGGACAGTCGCCCCGCCGATAGCGCATGCGTACGTACGTACGCAGCCGTCCGCATCCAGGGACCGCCGATCCCAGCCTCAGCAGTGACCTCCCGCCGGTGACCGGCCCCGGGCAGGCTGTGCGCCAGCGCCAACGGGAGGGGCAGTCATGCCGATCGTGTCGATAGCAGATGCACAGATCCACTACGAGCGCGCGGGGACGGGCCGCCCGCTGGTGCTGGTGCGCGAGGGGGGTACGGGCGCCCCGCCGGAAGTCCCCTACGCGGCGGCGGATGTGACGTCCGGCCACACGCTGATCACCCCGCACCTCTCCCCGACCACGGAGAGCCTGGCGGAAGACCAGCTCATAGCCGTGATCGAGGACATGGGCGAGGGCCGGGTGGAACTTCTCGGCATAGCGAAGGGCTCCCCGGTGGCGGAGTCGGTGGCGTCCCGCCGCCCGGACCTGGTGAGCCGCCTGATCCTGATGACGGCGTAACGGGCGTCCCCAGAGGCCGACTTGGGGGCTGCCGGGGTTACGTAAACTGACCCGAATGAGCACCCCCGCACAACGCACAACAGCAGCCGCACCCGCGACGACGCCCGGCCCGGCATCCCCCGCCCCGCTGGTCCGGGAATTCCACACCACGTTCGGCCTGGACGCCCGCACGACCCCCACGGAGGTCCCCCCGGACCTCGCCGCCCACCGCCGCGACCTCCTGGTCGAGGAGGCGGCCGAGGCGGCGGAGGTCTCGGTCGAGGGCCCCCTGGACTATCTGGCCCACGAACTGGCGGACGTCGTCTACGTCGCGTACGGCACGGCCCTCGTCCACGGCATCGACCTGGACGCGGTCATCGCGGAGATCCACCGGGCCAACATGACCAAACTGGGCCCCGACGGGCGCCCGCTCCTACGCGCCGACGGCAAGGTCCTCAAGGGCGAGCACTACCGGGCGCCGGATGTGGCGGGGGTGCTGCGGGGGCAGGGGTGGGAGCGGGGCGGAGAGGGCTGACTCCACCGGCCCCGCGTCCGCTCCCCACGGGCGGGTGTCCGCGAGGATCGGCGGATGACCCCTCCTGTGTCCGTGGCGATCGTGCTGTTCACCGCCGATCTGAGGCTGCACGACAACCCCGTGCTGCACGCCGCCGTGCGTGGGGCCGAGCGGGTCGTGCCGTTGTTCGTGTACGACGACGGGGTGCGCGCGGCGGGGTTCGACGCGCCCAACCGGCGGGCCTTCCTCGCCGACTGCCTCGCCGATCTGGACGCCGGGCTACGGGCGCGCGGCGGGCGGCTGGTGGTGCGCTCCGGTGACGTGGTGGCGCAGGTGTGCGCCGTGGTGGCCGAGACGGGGGCCCGGCGGGTGCACGTCGCGGGCGGCCCGAGCCGGTACGCCGTACGGCGCGAGGCGGCGCTGCGGGCCGCGCTCGCCGGGGCGGGGTGCGCCCTGACGGTGCACGACGCGGTGGTGACGGCGCTCGCCCCGGGCGCGGTGACCCCGGCGGGCGGCGACCACTACGCCGTGTTCACCCCGTACTTCCGGCGCTGGACCCAGGAGGGCGTACGCGATGTGGTGCCGGCCCCGCGCCGGGTGCCGGTCGCCGAGGTCGGCTCGGAGCCGCCGCTGCCCCGCGCGAAGATCACCGGGACCTCGCCGGGCCTCGCCGAAGGCGGTGAGACCGCGGGCCGCAAGCGACTGCGGGCCTGGCTGAAGGACGGACTCCCCGGGTACGAGGCGGGCCACGACGACCTCGCGGGCGACGCCACCTCCCGGCTCTCGCCGTTCCTCCACTTCGGCGCGCTGTCGGCGGCCGAGCTCGTACAGCTGGCCCGGCACGAGGGCTCCCCGGGCGCCGACGCGTTCGTACGGCAGCTGGCCTGGCGCGACTTCCACCACCAGGTCCTCGCGGCCCGCCCCGACGCCGCGAGCGCCGACTACCGCGACCGGGGCGACCGGTGGCGCCACGACGAGCGCGAACTCGCCGCCTGGCGGGCGGGCCGCACCGGCTATCCGCTGGTCGACGCGGCGATGCGGCAGCTCGCCCACGAGGGCTGGATGCACAACCGGGGCCGGATGCTGGCGGCGAGCTTCCTCACCAAGACGCTGTACGCCGACTGGCGGGTGGGCGCCCGCCACTTCCTCGACCTGCTGGTCGACGGGGACATCGCCAACAATCAGTTGAACTGGCAATGGGTGGCGGGCACGGGCACGGACACCCGCCCCAACCGGGTCCTCAACCCGGTGACCCAGGGCAAACGCCTCGACCCACGCGGCACGTACGTACGCCGCTGGATCCCCGAGCTGGCGGAGGTGGAGGCCCGGCACATCCACGAGCCGTGGAGACTCCCGGCGGCCGAACTGGCCGCCACCGGCTACCCGGGGCCGGTGGTCGAACTGGCCGAGGGGCGGGAGCGGTTCGAGCGGGCTCGCGGGGGCGGGTGAGGGGCTGGGGTCCCTTCACCGGAAGCGGCCCGCTCCTTTCGGGCCGTCGCCTCCCGTGTTCACTGCTCCCCCGTCGTCAGCCGGGCCAGCGTCAGCCCGGCCACGATCAGGAGCAGGGCGGCGACCCGGCCGAGGCCGAGCGACTCGTGCTGGACCACCACGCCGAGCACGATCGCTCCCACCGTGCCGATGCCCGTGAAGATCGCGTACGAGATCCCCGGGGGCAGGTCCGCCATGGCGCGGGACAGCAGGTAGACCGCGCCCATCATGAGGACGAGGCAGAGCGCGGTCTGCGGGAGCCTGGTGAACCCCGCGGTCGGTTCGATGCTCTGCGACCAGGCGACTTCGACGAGGCCCGCGAGCAGCAGCCAGATCCACGGCATGGTCAGTCCTCCCTGCCGATGGCCCCGACGGCCCCGACGGCCCCGATGGTGAAGTGGGCGAGTTTCCCGGCGAGTTCACGTGCCGCCCGGGTGGCTTCGGCGGACGACTCGCGGTGCTGTTCAAGGCGCGGGGCCAGCGTGGGGTCGACGAGCGCGTTGACGAGCTCGGCGCTGATGATCTCGGCGTCGTCGACGGCGTAGTGGCCGCGGAAGAAGTCGAGGAGGTAGCGGCCCTGGTGGTCGAACGGCTCGCGCGGCAGGCCGGGGCCGTAGGCGCCGCCGCGTGCGGAGGCGACCACGAACTTGCGCGGTGCGAGCACCATCTTGGGGAAGGTGATCTGGTCGATCCATGCCTTGAGGGCGGCCGGGACCCCGAAGTTGTACATCGGAGCCCCGATGAGGACGACATCGGCGGCGACCAGTTCGGCGAGGAGCGGCCCGACGACCGCCCACGCTGCACGCTCCTCGTCGGTGCGGACGGCCTCGGTGTAGCGGTCGATGTCGGTGATGCCCTCGCGCAGGAGCGTGTCGCAGATACGGGTCCATGCCTCCTGGATCGGCGGCACCGGCTCGGCGGCGAGGTCCCGGTACGTCACGGTGCCGCCGCCGGCCGCCCGCCACGTGGCGGCGAACGTCGCCCCCAGCCGCCGGGAGAAGGAGTCGCGGCGGGCGCTTGAGTCGAGGTGGAGGAGGTGCGGCATGGAGAACTCCCTTGCGGGTATGAGGGGTTGCTGGCCACCACACGGTAAGCGGACAACGTGTCCACTTGCCGTGTGCTCCGGGACCGTACCCCTAAGTGGACATGGTGTCCACTTCTCTCCTAGGGTGATGGCATGAGTGAACGTCCGCTGCTGCCCCAGGCCGGGACCGCACCCACCGCGCCGCCCGAGCGGGCGGACGCGGCCCGCAACCGGGCCCGGATCCTCTCGGCCGCCGAGCGGCTGTTCTCCGAGCGCGACCCCGCCTCGGTGACCATGGACGACATCGCGAAGGCCGCCGGAGTCGGCCGCGGGACGCTGTACCGCCGCTATCCCGACCGCGCGGCGATCGCCCGCGCACTGCTGGACGAGCACGAGCGGGCCCTCCAGGAGAAACTGCTGCGCGGCGCACCGCCGCTCGGTCCCGGAGAGCCGGGCGGGCGGGCCGCGTCACCGGGCGAGCGGCTGGCCGCGTTCTACGCCGAGATGGCCGCCCTCCTGGAGGCCCACCTCCCCCTGGCCCTCGGCGCGGAGACCGGGGCGGCGCGGTACGGGACGGGCGCGTACGGCTTCTGGCACGCGCACGTCGCCCACCTGGTGCGCGAGGCCGGCCTCGCCGACCCCCAGCCCCTCGCGGACCACCTACTGGCCCCGCTGGCCCCCGAACTGTTCCGTCACCAACGCGAGCTGGGCCTCAGCGTGGAGCGCATCGCGGCGGGGCTGGCTGTGCTGGCACACCGAACCCTCGGCTCCTGAGCCGGCAGGAGGGCCGATGGCCGGGGCAACAAAAAAGCCCCGGCCATCGGCCTGGGGCTCTTGCGTGGAGCGAGTGACGGGAATCGAACCCGCGCTCTGAGCTTGGGAATCACGTGGGGCTTGAGCTGCGGATACCGTCCTGAACTGCGGAAACGAGGTTTTTTGGCGGCCGTCAAAGCGGCCATCTTGGCACCCCCTGGTGCCCGCTGTTTACCGACCTGAATGGCATGTAGTGGCACGGCTCGGCGAAGACACGTGGGGCGAGAGCTCTGGTCACGCCCGAGCCTGGAGCAGCTGGCGCTGGAGGCGGGGCGCTAGCAGCCGGTTTACGCGTGGGACGGCGCGCGGTGGCCGACGGAGCCAGTTAGCGCCGCCCCACGGCGCCCCCACTTGAGGCTGAGCACGCCCTCCGTACCGGGCACCGAGCACGGCCGGAGGAGCAGAACAAACGCCAGTGCGTTCCCTCGCCGTCGACGGCCCAACGTAGTGGCCCTGGGTCCTCCTCGTGGGCCCTCCGGATCGTTCATCACTGGGCAACCCGTCCATGTTGACGGCGGCTGGCTGCTGCGCTGAGACGCTGACAGGCAAGAAGACAGGTCGAAGTGAAGGAAGAAGTGAAGGAACGAGTCCGCGCCGTGCCTGCGCATCATGGGGGTCGGCGCTGAGGTGAACCGGCCTGGCGGTATGCCTGTGCGCGGCCGGGGGCGCTTGAGACCCGTGAGGTCCAGCGGCGACCGTTATTGCACCAACCGGAGCACCGGCCTCTGCTCCTGGACGCCTAGGAGATCGTGGACCCTCTTGCTTGTCCAGGCCAGCTCATGTGCCAGTTGGGGGACAGAGACTCCCGCTTCCTCGGCGGCCAGGGCAAAGGCTTGGCGGAGCAGCGAAGGCTGTTCACCGGGGAAGTTCGAGACGGACTCTGCGATGAACCCGGGCTGGCCGTCGAGAGCGCGTAGGCGCTGGTAGGACCTGCTGGCGGTGGCGTCGGAGATCAGTCCCAGCTCGCGGCAGCGGTAAACCAGCGAGTGGAGGGAGACACCCCAGACACCCCTGAGCTCGGCCAGCCGCCCAAAATCCATGCGGCGTGGGAGCAGGGGCAGGATGCTGTCCTGAGGAGTCAGGAACTCGGCCGCGAAGGCGTCGGCCTCCTTTTCTTGGCGACTGTCACCGGTGGCATCGCCGTGAAGCACAAGGTGGCCGAGCTCATGGGCAGCCGTGAACCGGTGCCGGTAGATGTCGTCGGCCCGGTTGGCCGTCAGCACGACTAGAGGGCGCGCGGCCCGGGTGGAGAAAGCGTCCACGCTCGCAGCGGAAGGATCACTGGCAGGCGGCATGACCACCACGATCCCGTGAGACTCCATCCGCCTCACCAAATGCGTGACAGGGCCATCTCCGAGGCCCCAGCGCCTGCGGAGCTCGCGGGCGGCGGATGCGGGGTCGGTGGACAGCTCCTCGCCGGGGTGGACCTCACCGCCGGCAAAACCAGGGAGGTCGACCAGAGGCAGCTGGATCCGCTGCTCCAGTGCGTACGTGAGCTCCCAGACCTGCTCGGCGAAGGCGAGCGCACGCTCCCGCTGGGACTTCGGCGTGCTGCGCAGACTCCGGAAATGAGCCATGGACGCGTCGAGCCGATTGGCGGGCCTTCCCAGCAGGAAGAACGTCACTGGAACCCCGAGGATTTCGGCGAGTCGGGGGATCAGTTCAGGTCGTGGCTTTGACACCCCCGTCTCGTACTGACCTACGGCGGCGGGCGTGACTCCGAGCTGCGCCGCCACGTCCTTCTTTGTCATCTCCGCCAGCCGACGGGCTTGAGTCAGCCGGGTGGGATCGAAGGCGTCGGAGACAGAGCGTGGCGTGGCGCCTCGTTCTTCCGTACCGGGAATGAGGTCCTGCTTAATGGGTCGCATCGTCTTCGCTGCTCTGGTCCTCGACGGGTTCTGTCTCGGACTGCACGGGCAACAGGGCCCGGTCCGAGGCGGTACGAGAGGACAGCGTAAGGGTGGGCTCGGTCCCCTCGGCGAAGCTGGTGTGTGCCGTGGCCTGGTTCGGAATGCTGACCGGCCGCAGCGTGTACGAGGTGACCGACTGCGGCAGGTGGAGGGGTTCAGGCTCGGTGGCCCACTCCAACTGCCGGTTCATCCCGAGGGCCGCGATGCCCCAGTACGCCTCGAGGAGTTCGGAGGCATTGCAGGCGAAGGGCACCAGGACCAGCTGAGTTCCCCGCGGGACGGTCGCCAGAGCGCCCCGCGGTTCGGCGACCGGGACGGTCGGCCCGAAGTCGAGGTCGAACGGCTCCTGCGTGTGCGTCGGTGCCGGTGCGAAGGTGAAGAGCTCCCGCACCAGCTGCGACTCGCTGGGGATGCGAGCGCTGCGTACGTCCGACTTGGTCTTCGAGTACCGGAACGGGTAGAGCAGCCCGTTGCCAATGAGCATCAGCTCGTAGGAGAACCCGAACGGCTTGACCGCGCGGGCGCCGGGGAGGTCCTTGAGTTCGTCCTGCAGCCGCTCGTACTGGTTCTCATACCGGCTGGTGCCGTAGGTGCGGGTGGTGCGGGATGCTCCTTGCTCCTGTGCGGCCTGCGCGTTGGCCTGCATGTTGCGAAGGCCCTGGCCGAGGCCAAAACGAACAGCTGCTGCTTGCTTGCCGAACACGTCGGCCGCCCACGACGACGAAGGCACACTCATGCGGACGACTCCTAAGGTCGGACTACGCATCGAAGCATTCCAGTGCGGGTTTGACTTTAGTTGATGTCGTAGATTTTGCACAACTGCTTTGGTGCACGGCGTGTTCGTAGCCCTTGAGTCGGCCCCAAGGGCCTGTCGAGCCCGTTCCTTCTGGCCTCCGATCGACGCATGGTCGACCGGGCGTTCAGTGCGCCGAAAGGCCGGGCGGGTCGGCCGTGCCCGCCTCGGGTTGCGATGAGGGCGGGAGGGAAGGGAACGGAAGGCGCATCCGCCTGAGCAGCGCGTGCCCTGTGCCCACGGCCAGGACGACCAGAACGCTGGTGATGGCCTCGGGGAAGTTGGTCAGGGAGAGGAGGTAGCCCGCACCGGCGACTATGCAGAGGAAGAGGGCATACCCGAGCGCACCCAAGGCCGGGGAGCCGGACTGCGGGTGGGGGCCGTCCCAGTCAGGATTCGGGGACAGGACGTTCTCGTCGGCCAACCGAGTCGAGCTGGTCAGGGCGTTGGTGGGAGCTGCGGCGTATGTGAGCACGGAAGCGATGATCTGTGCCAAGGCCGCCAGCTGGTCCTGATCGCCTTCCGACAGTCGGATTTTGGCCGCGTGGAGATTCCTGACGATCTCGTGCGCGTGGCGGCGGATCCGAGAGCGCTGTATCGGGTCGGTGCGGCGCGGTTCCAGTTCCGCTTGTCGTTCCAATGCGTCACACAGGTCACCGATCGCATCGCAGAAGGCGGAATTGCGGGTGTGGCCTCGGACCTCGCGGTCCGGTGAGCCGTGGGATGTGATCGCTTCCCACGCCCGAATCGCCATGTGGACCGTGTGTTCGTGCGGCACCGCCCGGTGGAGTGATCTGCGGTCTACCTCGGCCAGAACGAGCACCGACGTCAGCAAGCTCCAGAGGAGTACCAGCATCCAGAAGCTAGTACCGATCCGAGTGTTCACCATGATCATGATCGCTGCGAGGACTCCCAAGAAAGGCAGGAGCCACAGGAGATAGATCGATGCCAAGGAGCAGGTCAGATCCGTCACCCGCTTCTCGAGCCGTTCTGCCGAGGGGAGGTCCGCCTCGGCGACGCGGTGTTCGGTCAGCAGCTGCCGGACACGCACCACACGACTTCGCCGGGGTGTCATCAGCTTGAGCCGTAGGGCCAGACGGCCGGGCCAGCCGTGTGGTACCCGCTTGCGATCCACCCAGTGCGGTGCGACAAAGGTCAGCGTCGTCAGCATGTAGAGAGCGCTGCCGATCACGCACCAGGCAAAGACATTCTTGACCATGGGCAGATCATCCCCCTGGGCACTGACAATGCCTCTCCGGTGGAAGCGCCCGACCGGCCTCTCGGGATGTGGCCGCTCTCGGGCAACGTCGGCCGGTCACCTCAACTGGGGCCGTCGGCAATGGATGTCCTGGGCGATCGCCTCCGGCGCCGTTTTTCGTGCCGCCGGTGGACCGATGGCCGAATTCAGCGGGTGGCGCGTGGGACATCCGCTTGTGGCGTTGCTGACGACCCGCCGGCACTCTCGTGGATGCGAGCCTAGTGGGGTGCGCGATCAGCGCCGAGCCGCCCTTCCAACTCGTTGACGCGTCGTTGGGTCTCCGCGGCGCTCCGCTGCTGCCTCGCTAGTTTCGCCTTGGCGGCGGTGAGCTCTGCCTTGAGGCGATTCTTGTCGGCGGCCTCGCGATCGGAGAGGGCGGGCTCGTCCGTGTAAGCCGGTCCGATGCGCTTGGCGGCCACGATGCCTCGGCGAGTGCCGCACTCCGGACATTCGACCACCGACGGCGATACGCGATTGTGCTCCCGATGCTGGATGAACCGGGCGGTGTGGTCACAGGTGAGAGTCAGCTCCCACGCGTCCTGGTGTTTCTTCCTCTCTTCCCACGAAGGCCCGGACGCCAAGACCTTGCTGAGTCGCTCGGCCATCCTGGGGCCAGTGGGGTGCGGCGGGCAGCATGTAGAGCAGTGCCACGTCCGTGACCCGCTGATACCCCAACGGGCTCCCCAGCAGTCGGCATGGCGTGTACGGAAGCGTGCGTCCTCTGCCTCGTACTCGATCTTCTCCGCGGGAGAGAGGTACATGGTTCCGGGCCAGCTGCCGCGGGCATCGTTCAGGACCAGGCCGCAGTTCCTGCACGGCTCGCCCGCCAGGTACTCCTCCCACGTCAGGTACATCCCCTTGAGCCGCCACATCTCGCGGCGCTCCCTGTCCTGTCGATCTCGTTCCTCAGCCTGGAGGGCTTCACGGCGGCTGCGGTCGACAGCGCGCTTCTGGCGCTGCTCCTCTGTCAGTTTGGCCATGTGTGTCTCCCAAAGTCCTGGCTGCGGTGCAGTCGGGCGGGGTGTCTCCGGCTGTCGTCGCTGGTCAGGGGCGGCATCGATCCCTTGACCTGAGAGCGGCTCCGACCCCCACCCTGGCCGCTTGTGGAGCGGTACCCACACCCCCACAGGCGGTACGGGGTTTCCGCCCGGCGCTCCGACCACGCCAAGCGCTCGCGAAAAGACGTGTCACTACCCCTGGTCAGCGGGGGGGGGGTGTCCCCAATGGGCCCATCGTCACTACGCCGACCCAGCGGCGGCCGGGCGGACGGCGGCGGTGGCGTACGCGCAGGCGGGGGCAAAGGCGGCCTCGGCACGGGCAGGTCGATCAGATCGCCTACCTCTGCTACCTGTTGCAGCGTTCGTGCGAGTGAATGCAGCGCCTGACGAGTGACGTCCAGCTGGCGCCGCAACTCGTCGGCTTCGGACCAGGCGCGTTCATAGCTCACCGGGTCCGTGCCGTCAGGCCGCAGCGCTTCGTAGGCCGCGAGCCGAGGGTGCCAGACCGTCAACACTGGTCGCAGAACACGATTGAGGGTGACCATCGCCAGGACGCCGAAGGTGAGCCGGCCCTGCGGCACGGGCGGTGCGACGGCGGGGCCGTGCTTGTGCAGGATGCCTCGGGTGACGTCGTAGAGGGAGTACAGCGAGGTGAGTGCCTCGCGTAGAACTCCCTCGTCCCGCTCCAGCGGAACGACCGCGACCCGGCTGGCCAGTTGGAAGTACAGCTCCCAGGCGGCCGTGCGCTCGGCGTCCGCCGGCTCCCAGAGGCCCGCCACCTCGCCGACGAACGGGATCGTCAGTTTCGCCGTGACCTGTGAAGGTCCTTTACGCCCCCGCCGCGGCGCCTCGCCGGACTGCGTCATGATCGCCTCCCCGGTTCCCACAGTAGGGTATGGCACCGTGTGGGATGTCTTCCTCAGCTACAGCCGCAAAGATGCCAGGCAAGTCCGTCGGCTCCACGAGGAGCTCATCGCGGTCGGGCTGAAGGTGTTCACGGACGAGTCGGCGGTCGCTGGGTTCGCCGGCATCAGCGACACCATCCGTTGCGCGCTCGCCGACTCCCGCGTCCTGCTGGCGTATTACTCCGTCGGCTACCCCGAACGCCCAGCCTGCCAATGGGAGCTGACCGCGGCGTTCCTCGCAGGGCTCAACGAGGGCGAGCCGCGCCGCCGAGTCCTGGTGGTCAACCCCGAGCCGGAGACCGCGCACATCCACCCGGTGGAGCTGCGCGACACCCGGCACGGTGACCCGGAGACCCTGGTCGCGGATGTGCTCGTGCACCTGCGGCAGGTGCCCGGCCCGATGCGGCTGGATGCCGCGCCTCCTGGCGTGCACGGCGAGCTGCCTGCCGCTGTGGGAGAGTTCACCGGCAGGCTGCCCGACCTGTGGCGCTTGCACAGCGCCCTGCACGTCCAGGAGGCACCGCTCGTCACCGGCCGTACCTCGGCTGGACCCGTGCAGCTGCGCGGCATGCCGGGTATCGGCAAGACACGGCTCGCACGGGAGTACGCGCTGCGGTTCGGAGCCGCTTTCCCCGGTGGCGTGCACTGGGTGCGCGCCGTCGCGCCGCAGCCGCCGCAGGCACCCGAAGGCCCTTGTCTGTACGTCGTGGACGACGTGCCCCACGGCCTGTCGCCGCGCGCCCTCACCGAGCTCACCGCTCCGCATCCTCTGGTCCGCACCCTGCTCATCACCCGGAGCCGCACCTATGGGGGCCACGGCGAACACGTCGACCTGGAACCGCTCCCAGGAGCGGCTGCCGCTGCGCTCGCAGGCGCCTCCGCGATCGCCGATGCCGCCGCGGGGCACCCTGGTGCGCTCGGACTGCTCGGCCGCGCGGTGGCTGCGGGTCAGAGTCCCCTAGCCCTGGCGAGCCGGCTGTATGAACCGGGCCGTTCCCTGCTCGACATCCTTGCCGGCGACGAGCTCACAGCGGACCACGTGCGCGACGCCCTGACCGCACCCGCCGAGGCTCAGGACGTGCTGCGCTGCGCACTCGCCCTGTCCCCGCTGCCGGTCACCGCCGAGACCGTGGCCACGGTCCTCACCGCGGCCGACCGGCTGCCGCGTGCCGTCGCCCTGCGCCGCGCGAGTGCCGGTGTGGCCGAACTGCACGCCCGTGGGCTGCTCACGTCAGCCCCGCACCACCTGCACCCGGTCACGGCGCACTCCTGGCTCCACCACGAAGGCGACTCGGCCCGCGCGGAGACACTGCGCCGTGCGGTCCTCTCCAGCCTGGGAGCCACGGCCACTAGGCTGGGCAGCCCCGGACTCCCGGTTCCCGGTGTACGGAAGGAGAGCATGCCGATGACGGTCAGCGAGGCCGAGCGGATGGCTGCCTTCGACCTGCAGGTCGAGCTGGTGAGCCGCATCGGTGTCCAGCGACTCCCCGCCGACAGCGGCAGTCTGCGTGAGGCCCTCACCTCCCTGAACAGCCTGTTCCCATTCACTCGCGACACGCTCCGCCGCTACAGTGTCGGCCTGGAGCCGGGCACCGCACCCAATGTCCAGTCGGCGGCGGATCGCCTCCTGAACGAGGTTCTCCGCCCCTTCACGACTCGCTGGCACCCGCTCCTCATGGCCTGGGAGGCCCGCCGCCCGCCGCATCTCAGCCCGCTGGATCACGAACGCACCTGGGACCACGCCGACGCGTTCCGCACGGACCTGAACGGCTTGCGGGAGCCACTCCGAGCCGTGACGGCATCTCTGGCGGAGATCTCAGGGGCGGAGTTCGGGATCTCGAGCGAGGTCTGAGTCTCCTTCGCAGGGCTCCGGCAACCGGACCTCGCTCAGGCCAACAGGCTTTCCTGCACCGAACCTTCGCGGCTGGCAGGTACTGCCCACGTAGGCAGGCGACTGCCGCGGCGTCCCGAGTTGTAAATGTTTCGGATGATCTGGTCGACCCCTTGGGAGACTTTGCAGTTCATGGCTTCCTTGAGACCCCTTCCCTTACCCAAAAGATTTGAGGGGCCCCCTGGGTGGGATGCCAGTTTCTTCGTCAGTACCCGGCGGTCAATTTCCGGGCAATCAAGTAGAACGGATCCAAGCCCGAGCAGGATGTTGGCATTTACCGCTTCGGGGGTCGGCCCCCACGCGTTAGTGACGATCGTCAGCGTCTCCTTGAGGAGGTACCCGGGCCGATCTGCGCTGGCCCTGTGCAACGTCGTCAATGCGGCGACTGCGTGAATGGTGCTGTTCGAGCTGCCGTCAGATACTCTCCAGCCACACTTCTCGACGATCTCGGTGATGGCCAGTGCCTCTTTACGGCCCGCCGTGACCTCCGCCATGAACTTGTAGATCGGCTGGACTCTCCTATTATCATTCAGCCCCAGGAAGAGTTCCGCCTCTTCGGCTACAGCTAGGCCATGGAAAACTTTCATGGAGATTTTGATGTCCGCGCGTTGAGCGGCCAAACAAAGGGCGCCGCGGTTCTGGCCATCGACCCAAATGTAGGATCCGTCAGCTCTCGCGGAAACAGTGGGGACGCCCAGACGCTTTACGTCAAATCCCTCTCGCAGCTTCCGGGCAACCCAGCTCCTATCGACGGGTCGAGTGTTGACCTCCGGATCTGTTGTTACGGCAGATGGGGCGAGCTCTTCGATGGTGGTGCTGTGAGCCGTCCTAGACATTACTTGCCTTCCTGATGAGGGCGTGCAGAGCGTTGATGTGCTTCTTGCAGTCGCGGAGTTCGCTGTCCCAATGGGCGAGATCATCCGTCGATGAGGGCTTGACTTCGGTGATTGAGGAGATCCCTGCACATACTCCGACGAGCGACGCGACAGCTCGACTAACCTCTGGGACACGCCGGGATGGTGAGGGCAGGATCTGTACACGGGGCGATGGCGTCGGCGTGACCTTAAAAGCCGGCTCTGCCGCCTCTCCCTTCAGGCCAACCTGCATCCTCAGCGGCTGGCGTCTCGGTTTCATGTGCCTGATCGTTTCAGGGATATACCCGTCATTGCGTAGCCGGTGAAGCTCTTCGATGATCTGGCTAGGAGACCACCCCGGGGGCGGGGCTTCAACAGCGTCGAGCATCAAAGGTACGAGCTTCCGCGCGCGGATCATGCTGAAGGTGGGGTTGGATGTTCCCTCTTTCGCGGTATTCATGACCGCCCGAATTCGCCAATAGATGCGATTTGAGATCCCAACGAAATCTGATGCGTAGATGCTGTGTGAAACCCTGGATGAGGGAGCCGGCATGCAATGAATCTCGGAGGCCAGATTCATTCGTTCCCGAAGGGTCATGGGAAGGTCGGTAGCTGCGTCCGCCCTTTCTGTCTCCATTTGAAGCGCTGCTGCCAACTCGACCACATCCGAAGGGATCTGTACTTGAGTCTCCGGAATCCCAAGGAGTGTCAGAGCGTGCAATCTCCGCAGCCCGCTAATCAGCGTCACTCCGTCGTTGCGCATAACGAGGGGCTGGATCATCCCATTTTCGGCGATCGATTCCGCCAGCTTCCTGAGATCGCCCATCTCGCGAACACGGTGATCGTACCTAATGTCAGACAAGGTGATGTTCTTAATTTTCACCGCGCCGTTCCTTCCGCTGCGACATGCCGAGAATTTGCATCGCGCAGCATTGTTATACACGCCGCATGACCGCAGGCGGGCTAACGGCGCGAAAATGCGCCGCAGGCAATGTGATTAATGGCCTCCTTGTCACTCGATTCGGGTAGTGGTGGTAGCGGGCGTAATTACCTGCACGCCTTTCGCTGGCTGAACTCCTGAACTCAATGGGCTGGTCACAGCTACCTGGGCAGCCGAACTTTGCCTTCACGTTGGTTACGGGCGCGGGCTGTCGGCAGCCGCCTTTCGTCTGCACTGGGCACCGGAGGGCGTGTTGCCGCTCTGCACGGACAGCGACCCACTCAGTCGGGTGATCTCGAGCAGCGGGAACGACCCGGCGACGCGACGCCATGACCGGCGGTAGTTCGGGGGAACAGACCGTGGCGGTGGCCTGACGGAGGCTGAGAGGAACGTGGGTTCTCGGCCATCCTCGTGAAACCTCAGCTGCCGATGCAGCGACGGGTGGCGGTTGTGTTCGTCTGGGACACACGATCTTCGAGTTGTCCTAGGGTTGGGCGGGTTCCCGGTGGCGGTCTGCTGCTGGGGATTTCGTCTTTCCGGGGCGGAGAAGGATCTTGCGGTTCGTACGACAGCCCTCGCGACGCGGTACCACCGACCGGTCCATCCGCCTGCGCGATGCTGTCGCCCCACTCGGTGTGCGGCAGTTCCGGCTCCACTTCGCCGCGCGTCTTTTGTCGTGGACCGGGTCGGCCGTCGCCCCGATCGCGCTCGCGTTCGCGACCCTTCACCTGGGCGGTGGCGCGGGGAGTCTCGGGTTGGTCCTGGCGGCCGGGATGGGCCCGCAGATCTTGTTGTTGCTGGTGGGCGGGGTGGTCGCGGACCGGTGGTCCAGGGCCCGCGTGATGTTGTGGACGAACGTGGTGTCGGCGGCGGCCGAGGGCCTGGCCGCGCTGCTGCTGTGGTTCGGGTCTGCCACGGTGTGGCACTTGGTGGTCATGTCGGCGGTGTGCGGGGCCGCGTCGGCGTTCTTCACCCCGGCCGCCGGAGGCGTCGTGGTCGAGGTCGTCCCCAAGCCGTGGCGGCACTCGGCGAACGCTTTGCTGAAGATCGGGCAGAACACCGTGAAGGTCGCGGGCCCTGCGCTGGGCGGTGTCCTGGTAGCCGTTGTCGGCCCGGCCTGGGTGATCGGCTGGGACGCGGCCACGTTCGCGGCGGCAGCATTCTTGTGCGCGCGGATAGACCTCAACACGACCCGGGTGAAGGTCCGTACCGGGTTCCTGGCCGACCTGCGCGAGGGCTGGGCGGACTTCCGCTCCCGGCGCTGGCTGTGGGTCATGGTCGTCCAGGCGTCCGTGGTGGTGCCGGTGTGGCTGGTCGGCTATCAGCTGCTCGGCCCGGTCTACGGCCTGGAGGTTCTGGGCGGCGCTGCGCCGTGGGGCTGGGTCGTCTCCGGGTTCACCGCTGGGCTGGTGGCCGGGGCCGCGCTCGCGCTGCTGTGGAAGCCCCGTCTGGTCGGGGTGGTGGTGTGCCTGGGTACCGGCTCGCTGGGCCTGCCGCTGGCCGCGATGGCGGCCACCGCCCCGCTGCCGGCCTTGGTCGCCGGCACGGTGGCGGCCGGTACGGGGTTGGCGGTCAGCATGACCTCGTGGGCCTCTCTGGTCCAGGAACGTGTTCCTGCCCAGAAGTTGAGCCGGACGATGTCGTACTCGACGCTGGGCCAGATCCTCCCGGTCCCGGTCGGCTACCTGATGGCCGGTCCGCTCTCACGGCACCTGGGGCTGCGGCCGACCCTCGCCGCCGGGGCCGTGGTGATCGCGGCAGCGGCGGTCGTGCCGCTGGCCATCGGTCAGGTTCGGCGGCTGTCGCTGGCAGACGAGGTGGCCCCGGCTGTGGAGACGGCGGCCAGGTAGTACGCGCGGGCAACTTCCACGGCCCCCGCGAAGTCCCGGAAGGCCCGGTCGCGCGCCGCCGCGTCCCGCTCCGCCTGGTCGGCGCTCGGCGGGAGCTTCCACTGCTCGGCGAGGTGTCGGGAGATCCGGCCGGTGTCCAGGTGGGCGATGGAGTGCCGGGCGTCGGCCGCCTCGGCCCGCGCGTTCATCTTGAACGCGGCTGTCACGGCCGCCGCCGCGGCCACCGGGTCACCGAGGAGGCCGGCGGCTTCTTGCCAGGTGGAGGGCCACACGGCCCAGGCGCCGTCCCAGCGGGCGCAGCGGACCATGATCCGTGTCAGGGCGTCCGCACGGGTGAGGTCTCGTTGTTCGGCCGGAGTGAGCCAGAACGCCAGTTGCTCGGGCCTCATGTCGGCGGTGTTGACGCCGCAGGCGTTGGCGACCGCGAGGGCGCCCGCCTTCGGCGTCGCGGGCCGCCCGGCGATCGCGGCAAGGACACGGTGGCGCCAACGGGCCGGGAAGCCGGGGTCGTAGAGCTGCTGGTGGTTCAGGGCCGCGAGCAGTGGCATCCGGCCCGGTCCGGGCCGGAACGCGGCGTCCCAGTACCGCACGAAGCTCGTCACCCACGGCTGCGCCCTCCAGCCGTCGGCGTCCACCGAGCTGGTCCGTTCGGTCGCGCTATCGATGGTGGCGTGCAGTATCTGGCGGGCCCAGGTGCTGGCGGTGACCTGGCCGGGGTCGGCGGCGATCAGAGCGAGTGCCTGTTCGGCGTCCTCACGTTTCAGGTCGTACGGGTGGGTGCGCCGCCACCGGTCCAGGCGGCCGAGCGCGTCCGCCAGGGCCTCGTCCTGGGCGGCAGCGCGGTCGAGCATGGCCCAGGTGCGGCGGGCGTACGGGATGTCGCGGGCGAGCCGCAGCAGCTTCACCGCCTCGGCGTTGGTGACCTGCTGGTCGGCGTGGGCGCGCTCCAGTGCGGCCCGCACGTTGACCAGAGCCACCGTCAGCGCTCGACCGTCGCTGTCCTGGAGGACGGCCACCTCGTCGTCGGCATCCAGGGCGCCGGTCCGGTAGTCGTCGAAGATCCGGCCGACGCCGGTCATCCCGTACGCGGCGAGTTCAGCGGCTCGGAGCGCGCCCATGCTGGCAGCGCCGATCACGCGTACGCCGTCGGCCAGCAGTGCCAAGACCTCCTTGTGCCTGACCGGTGCGCTCTGGTGCCAAAGTCCGTCGATGATCAGCACCGTGTCGCCTGCTGCCGGGTCGAGACGGAAGAGATCACCGTGGCGTACGGGCGGGTGCACGACGGCGTGCGGGCACAGCTCGCGGATGCGGGAGGGGGGCAGGGTGGGGCCAGCGAAGACGTGGACGCTCATGCCGCGACTCCCGGGCCGCCGGGGCGGGCGATGGTGTGGCGAGAGTCGTACCGCAGGTGCGGCGCGAGGATCTTGACGACGGTGAACTCCTCACGCGCGTAAGGCCCGTGAGTGAGGTCGACGACCAAGGGCGGTATACCGGTGACGGTGGTGACGGCGGTGGCCAGGTGCGCGGCCTCCACGTCGTCCTCGTCGAACGCGGCCTCGTACCGTTGGGTGACCGCCGCCCATGCCACCGTCTCGCCCGAGGTAGGGGCGGGGCCCTTGTGCGGGGCGGGCCGGTAGACGGTCGGCGGGGTGTCCTCGCGCGATCCGGTGATGTGGGTGAGCCGCGACTGTGCGGCCTCGGTGATCGCCCGGGACAGGGCGATGCGCGGGTCCAGATGGGCGCCGGAGCCGGAGACCAGGAGCGCGGGCTGGTCCTCGCGCCAGAGGTAGCAGACCGCCACGGGCACCCGGAACCGGTTGGGCAGGTGCCATAGCTCCGTCCAGACCCCGGCTGCCGACAGCCGGTCGATCAGCTCCGCGCAGTGCGGATCGTCGATGCTCTCCGCGTCGAGTCGTTCGGCACCCGATGGGAGGTCGCTGAGGACGTCCCGCTCGATGATCTCGCACAGACCGTGTGCCATCGCCTCCGCGCGAGTGTTGCCGGAGGCGAGGCCGTTGGTGGAAGCGCTGGGCAGGTGCAGCCGCCACTCGCGGTGCGTCTCCCGTCCGAGCGTGACGCAGGCGGCGGGTACCGGCACCGGGGTGCCGTCCACGGTGCACTCGGCGGTGATCCAGTCCAGGCGGGTCCGGTCGGTCACCAGATGGCCGGGGTGCAGCTCCAGCGCCGTCACCGGATACGGCAGCCCCATCTCCCGCGCCGGGACACGGATCGCCGAGGCCGCGGGAACGGCGTGCTCGGCGTGCCATGCCTCGATGGCTTCCATGGCACCGGAGACGCGGGCCGCGTCCAGGCTCGCTCCCTTGCCCTGCGCGACCGACAGCGTGCGGGCGAGCGGGCGTACAGCCATGGTCACCGGGATACCGAGATCGTCCAGGCCGGTCACGTCCGCGACCCGCGTGATCCCGTAGGCGGGGAGCAACGGGTGGAGGGCTTGCCAGGTCTGGGCGGGGTGACGGGTGCGGTGTGTGCCGTTGAAGTAGACCTTGTGCACGGGGACCCTCCTGGTCAAGGTGGCGTGGAGCACGCGCGCCGGCCAGGTGCTCTTGAGTACCTGTCGCGGCGAGGTGGTGTGACGGCGCCCGGCCGCCGAACCCCGAGGAGGGCGGGCGGCCGGGCGCGTTGATACCCGGATCCGGTCAGACGGTCGCGAGAGCGGGCTGCTCGTACACGTGGGTGTCAGGGAACGCGGAGTCCGGCACGGCCGGGTCGCCGCCGACGTTCTGCGGCAGCGAGCCCTCGGCGTGCAGCTCGGCCACGAACTCGGCCGGGTCCACCACCAGCGTCTCCGCCGGGCTGACAGGCTCGGTCGGCGTCTCCGGGTTGATCTCTACGGGCATGGTTCCTCCTTCGATCGAGAGAGGCTGCTACGCCGAGAGGTCGGCGAAGCAGATGGTGATCAGCACCTCGCGCGACACGGGGCCGAGCGGGGTACGCCAGTGGGGGATGCGACGCCCGTCGAATCCCGTGAGCTGCCGCGAAAGGATCGGGAATCCGTCCCCGCAGGTGGGGAACGGAGTGTCGGCGAACTGCTCGGCGACTTGGTCGCTGGTCAGCCAGCGCAGGCGCGGCAGCCAGCCCATGGGGGCCAGGCCCTCCCGGAGTCCGCACGAGAACGTGATGTCGCACTTTCCGTCGTCGCGGTGTACGTGCATGAAGTCGCCGGGACCGTAGAACTTGAACCCGAAGCGGATCGGCGTCATCCGGCCCCGGCCCGTGGCCTCGCCCGCAATCTCGGCCAGGCCCTTGGACAGGGCCAGTTCCTTCAGGGCCGCCCCGCCGGGGTGGACGGTGCAGCGCTGCGGCGAGGTGATCGAACCGTCCCGCATCACCAGCAGACCCGGCCGCTGGTTGTGCCGCACGACAGCGTGCTCCCGGCACTGCCCGGCTTCCACGGCGAGGTCGTCCCACAATCCCGGCTCGACGACGTCGGCCGGAACGTCCACCCTGCCTTCCGCCAACCACGCCTGACGTAGCATCGCTGACCTCACAGGTCGAGGTAGGAGAACGTCGCCAGCAGACCCAGCTCCCCGGGGTACGGGGGCCGCCAATGGGGGACGTTGTAGCCGGCGAATGCCCGCAGCGAGCCGCCGCCGAACTCGTGGTCGAGGGTCTGGAAGTCGTCACTTTCCGGGCACAGCCCGTGGTCGGCACAAAGCCGGGCGAGGATGTCGGGGTGGGCGTCGCGCAATTTCGGTGCCCACCCCATCGGCGGTAAGCGCTCGGTGAGCGCGACGCCGACGGTCACCGAGGCCCGGACGCTGTCGAAGTGGACGCCCTGGAAGTCGCCCTTGCGGTAGACGACGACCGCGCCGCCGCGCGGCACCAGCCGGGGCAGGCCGGTGGCCTCGCGTACCGCCGCCCACAGCGTCTTGTCGTAGGCCAGAGCCTCCAGGACCGGCCCGGCCGGCACGAACGCGCAGTGGAACGGCGCCGCGAAGCTCCCGTCGCGGTGGGCGCTCATCTCGTCCCGTACGTGCGGGGTCGCCAGGCCGATCCGGTCGTGGGCCTCCTTCACCAGTTCCTCGAACCGGCCTGGCCTCAGGGCATCGGGGACGAGGACGGTTCCGGTCTCCTCCCACGCCGTGCGGGCCGCCGAACGTTCGATGACGGGCTGTCCGGTATCCATGCTGATCTCCTGTTCCACGAAGGGGCATCGCCGGGTTCAAGGGGCCGTCCCCGCCCCGCAGCCCGAGCCGATGGGCGCGGCGGGGCGGGAACGGCGGGGCGGCCGGGCAGGGGCCGCCCGCGCCGCCCGCAAGGGCGGCGGTCTGTGCTCCGGCACCCGGCGGCACATCCCCAGGGCCGGGCGCCGGAGCGGTCTAGGTGTCGGTGCCGCCGCCACCGTCCGGGGCGGGGATCACATCCGGCACGGTCACAGCGGTCCGTCCGCTGGACACGTCATGGCGCAGCTCCTGATCGGCGGAGAGGCCGACCAGCACGAGCCCGGTGAGGATCGCGCCCCACCAGCCGACAGCGGCCACCACGTCGCCGTCGACCTGTAACCGGTGGCGGCCCATCACCGGCCCCTCATCGAGCGGGCGGCCTCGCGAGCCCGGATGGCCCGGTCCAACCTCGCGGACGTCGCGTACATCTGGGGCGGGTTCAGGACCAGTTCGGCCCGCTGGGTGTTGCCGTCGCCGAGCACGACGTCCACCCCGATCCGGGCCCGCTCCGCCTCGTGGTCGTAGGCGATGTCCCGCTCCAGCAAGACCACCATGCTCACCGGTACCCGCGAGGCCAGGGCCGAGGTGCCCTGGCGTGCCTGGCTGGTGCCGGCGCTTTCGGTCGCCTTCGGCAGGATGCTGGTTCTTCCTGTTCCTGCGGAGTGCATCGCGGGGTCACCGGCTCTCGGTTTCGGGGCGGCCGAACTCGGCAACGAGGGGTTTTTCGGCCGCCAGCCAACGGGAAGCCCGGATCTCGACGTTCGACGTCGCGTAGACCGGGCAAGCACGTTCAGTTAAGGACGGCACGAGCGGCGCGGTAACCCCATGTAAGGGGCCCCCACGATGGGTACATTCCGTGGGGGCAGCGCCGCCAACCGAGGGGGTCTGCATGGCACTTCGAAATCCGCCGGGAGCACTGCCCGCAGCCCTGCGACGCGACCCCCGCTTCACCGAGGCCCTGGCCCGGCGCGACATCAGTACGGTCTTCGCCCTGGCCCACACCGAGGGCGAGATCAGCTTCAACAAGATCAGCGAAGCGTGCGGCATCCGCGCCGAACGGGTCAGTCAGATCGCTCGCGGAATCGCCGACGTCACTTCCCTGCCGGTTCTGGAGCGGATCGCGGACGGACTGAGAATCCCGGGCGCGGACTTAGGCTTGGCCGCAAGGCCATGGGAGGCCGGG
Source organism: Streptomyces sp. NPDC059994 (assembly GCF_042737755.1). Classification (NCBI taxonomy): domain Bacteria; kingdom Bacillati; phylum Actinomycetota; class Actinomycetes; order Kitasatosporales; family Streptomycetaceae; genus Streptomyces; species Streptomyces sp. NPDC059994. Next base: position 31,961 of record NZ_JBHWUR010000009.1, on the reverse strand, counting down.
AACCCGGTAACTCCCGTAAGAGATTCTGGAGATGGAGACGATCCGATGAAGCGCCGCGATGTGATGCGCGGCGCGCTCGCTGCCGGTCTGGCAGGTACCGGGCTCGCCGCTTTAACGTCCACCCGTACCGACATCGACGCCGCCCTTGCCGCCGACCACACCCATCCCGATCTCGGTTACTGGGAGTCGACCGCCGAGCGGTACGGCTACGGCTATCACGGCCAGGCCCCGGCCGACGTCCTGGCGAACCTCCAGGATGACCTGGAGGAGATGAAGCCCCTCCTCTTCCAGGCCCAGACCGACAAGAGCCGCAGCCAGCTGTGCCACGTCACCGGCCAGATGGCGGGCATGCTCGCGATCGTCCTGCACGACCTCGGCAACCACCGCGAGGCCCACCGCTGGTTCGCCACCGCCGGAAGGGCCGCCCAGCAGTCCGGAGACCAGCTCCTGCACGCCTGGGTCCTGGGCCGCGAGGCCATGGTGCCGCTGAACTACGGCGCCCCGGCCGCCGCCGCGAAACTCGCCGACCAGGCCCGGCACCTGGCCGGGGAAACCCCCAGCGCGGCCGCCGCCCTCGCAGCCGCCGTTGCCGCACGGGCATACGCGATCGGTGGCGACCGCGACAAGGCCCTCGGCGCTGTCACGGATGTCGAGCGCCTCGCCGACCGGCTCAGCCCCCAGCAGCGCGCGGACACCTGGTTCGGCTATCCGATGCAAAAGCATCAGGTCCACATGAGCCAGGCTCTGACCCACTTGGGAGAGACCCGCCGCGCGTACGAAGCACAGGCCGCTGGCCTGCAACTTTCGCGAGCGCCATCGCTGATGACACGGGCGCTGATCGCGATCGACCAGGCGTCCTGCCTCGTTCATGACGGCGACCGGGAAGCCGCTGCTCACGTCGCCACACAGGCTTACGGCGGCCTCCCGGCTTCCTATCGAAATGGACTCACCCAAACCCGCGCCCTGGCCCTGTGCCACGCACTCCCGGACGACACCCCCGGCCGTGACGTCCTGGCCGAACTCTTGAACGTCGCCTGACCGAGAGAACAGGGAGCGCGGCTGTCGGCCAGGTGTACTCGTGCACCTGGGCGGCGGGCGGCTTGAGTGAGCAGGGTGGCGGGGCGTGGACGGCGATCTGGGTGTCGGTGAGGGTGCTGGGCGGTGGACGGAGTTCTGATGTCCCCTCGTGCGCTCGGGGTTTGTGGTGGGTCCGCCGCTGGCGTCTGGCCGATCAGTCCTCTCCATGTTCGGCGAGGTATTCGAGGGTGTCTTCGGCGGTGACGATGGGGAGCAGGCGTTCGTATTCGGTGTAGTCCGCGTCGGTCATGATGGCGACGGCGTCGCTGACCACGGAGCCTTCGGGGAGCGTGGCGAGGTACTTCATGACCAGGTCGATGAAGACCTGCCGTTTCGCGTCGACGTCGCGCACCCAGTCGGCCTCACGCCGCAGGTGTGCTAGCCCGGCTGACTGCTCTTCCGGGGTGATGGTGTTGAGCAGGGTGTGCTCGGGGCGGGTGAAGGGGCGTCCGTCGCGGTGGTAGGGGCGCTGGGGGTCGTCGAGGTGGCCGTACCAGTCCACGTCGGTGAAGAGGACGACGACGTCGGGGCGGATGGAGGGCTGGGGCATGGGCGGTTCCTTGTGCGGTGTCGGGTGATCGGTTCGGGCTTGTGAGTGCTGCCGGACTGTGGTCAGCGATGGGTGCGGCGCGTGCTGGGCTGTGGTGCCGGCGAGGGCGCCCGGGGTGTGGGGCGGGGTGTCTGGGTCTGCTGAGCGGTCTGTTGGATGCGCCAGGTGAGGAGGCGTGCGGGGTGTCGGGCGTCGTCGAGGGGGCGCTGGTCGGCGGCCTTGCGCAGGGCTTCGGTGGGGTCTTGGCCTTCTGCGTCGGTCCGCGCGAGCGTCGCCGCGAGGGCGTGCCAGTCGGGCGTGGCGAGGATTTTCTCGGCGTGCTCGGGAAGGGCGACGCGGACGGCGTGTTCGTAGCGGAGCTGGGTGGTGGTGCTGGTGGGGGCCATCTGCGTGAGGGTGGCCAGGGGGGTGGTGGCGGCGTGGTCCGCGGCGGCTTGGAGGTGGGTGAGGGTTTCGCGGGCTGCGGTGACCTGCTGGTCGTGGCGTTGCAGGGCGTGCCATCGGATGGTGGCGGTGACGGCGAGGACGATCGTGTCGAGGAGCAGGGCCAGGAGGGTGCCGTCCGGGTGGTGGGGTGGTGGGGTGCGGAGCATGTCCTTGACGGCTCCGCGCAGCCAGGCGGCGTGCTGGTGGTGGGCGCGGATACGGGAGCGGGAGGCGCGTTCGAAGGCGGCGGCTGCCCGGCGTAGGTCTTCCCTGTAGGGGGTGGGGGCGAGCAGGGGCAGGGCGTCGAGGGTCTCGGCCAGTGCGGTGATGTGGGCCTGCGCGATGGGCGCGTCGTCGTGGATGAGGGCGTGCGGGATCTGCTCGGCGGCGGCCAGGACGCTCTGCCAGGGGCGGCTGGTCCTGGTGGTGGCGGTCAGCCGGTCGCGGATCTTGGGCCAGGACAGGTCGGGGGCCAGTGCGGAGCCGGAGAACCAGACGGGCTCCTGCTGAGCGTTGGTGTCGCCGGCGAGGGCGATCGTGTAGCCCCGTACGTCGCCGGAGGGGAAGTGCTTGACGTCGACGAGGACGCTGTCGGTGCCCTCCAGGATGTGGATGAACTCCTCGGTGCTGGTGGCGGCGGCCACAGCGGTACGCACCGTGGTCCGCAGGCGTTCGCGGGCGGTCCGGTCGTGGCCGCCGCGCTTGGCCTTCTCCTGCTCGGCGCGGGTGGGGCGCTTGGCGGCGGTCCGGTCGCCGCGTACGACCTGGTGGAGTCCGTATTCCTTCTCGATGGCGGCGAGTTCGCGGTCGGCGGTGAGGTAGTCGTTCCAGTGCCGTGCTGTGCGCAGGTCTGCCCGGACCTTGGTGGCGGCGATGTGGATGTGGTCGGGCGCGTGGCGCACCGCGACCCAGCGGCAGCCGTCGGGGTCGTCTGCGGGGGTGATGCCGGTTGTGGCGACGACGCGGCGGGCGATGTCGGCCCACTCCTGGTCGCTGAGGTGGCGGTCGGTTTCGGCGGCGCGGATCGAGCAGTGCCACACGTGCTGCTCGGGGGCGCGGCCGAGGCGCTGGGCCTGCTTGAGATGCAGGTCGAGGTCGGCCACCAGAAGCTTCTTGGCCATGTCGAAGTCGTCGGCGCGTCCGGGGTCGGGGGCGAACCCATCCCAAGAGGCCACGAGGTGGGGGTCGGTGTGGTCCTTGGCCTTCTTGGTGTCGTACAGGTAGCGGATGAGGCCGGCGGTGCTCTTGCCGCTGCTGATCTTCGCGATCATCGGCCCGCCTTGTGGCTGACAGCCTGGTTCGCGGCTGCCGCGATCTGCCTGACGGCGGTGCCGACGGCGTTCAGGGTGCGGTCGGTCTGGGCCAGCAGGGTGCTGTCCCCATGCTGTGGATGGCCGCCGGAGTTGAGTTTCTTGGCGATCTGGTTGACGTTGTGGCCGATGGCGGCGACCTGCTGGCGCAGGGCGTTGAGCTCGTCGATGTAGTCGTCCAGCTCGGTGCGCTGGCCGGACAGGGTGAAGTCGCCTTGGACGTGGCCCAGGGCGAGGGCGGCGACGTAGTAGGCGCCACTGACGTTCAGCGACCGGGCCTTGGTGACGATGGCGGCCTTCTCCTCGTCGCTGTAGCGGGCATCGACACGCTCCTTGCGCCGACCGTTCGGGTCGGGCTTGCGGCGGCGGGCGACGCGGTGCAGGGCGGCTGCGTCGGCGGCACGCGGCAGTGGGACAGCAGCGGCGGGATCGGTGGCGACGGGCTGTTCCTCTGCGGGCACCTCCTGGTGCCCGCCTGCCTCCGCCACCCCCGGGGCGGAGGCTTCCCTGTGGGACCGGCCTGTGGACGGTCCAGCGGCATACCTTGCTGACGCGGTCGGGGCTGGGGCTGCAGTCATCTCCTGCTGTTCGGTGGGCAGTTCGTGGCGTGAGTCGCGCATGGGGTCTCCGTGCTAGTTGTGCCTTGTGGGGGAGTTGCCGAGCCGAGCGGCCATGGGGGCCTTCGGCGGCGCTGCGGGGCTCAGCGGCGGGCGGTGGCCTTCAGCTCGGCCTTGATCTCGCGGACGATGGCGCCCGCTTCGTCGCTGGAGACGGTGTAGCCGTCGGCGCGCACGGTCTCCTCCAAGAGGTCGCGGGACAGGCGTCCGGTCTCGTCGAGGAGGCGGAGGGCGTAGGCCCGGAGGGTCTCCGTGGTGGCGCGGGGTTTGCGGCCCGCCCGCTTCGCGGTCATCGCGGTGCTCTTGCTCGGTTCTGCACCGGAGCCGCCGCCCGGGACTGGCCCGCTGCCTGCGAGCACCGGAGCCTTCGGTTCCGGGCGGGCTGTTGGTTCCCGGGCAGAGCGGGCGTTGAGGTTCGGGCGGACGCGCTGCGGGCGGACGGCCCAGTGGGGTTCCTCATCGCCCGGCTCCGATGGGTGCGGGCGGGCTCCCTCGTCCTCCCGCCCGCCAGGGACCGCCCGTTCCCCGACGCCCGCCCAGTGACGGTCATGCGGCACGGCGGACGTACTGGGGGCCTGCGGGGCGGGCGTGGTCCAGCGGGGAGCCAGGTCGATGATGGCCAGGGCGGCGGCCTGGCGGCGGGTGGCGAGCTGGCGCAGCAACTGCTCGTCCAGGCGCGGGTCGGCGTCGATGCCGGAGCGGGCGAGGGCTTTGGACAGGCGGCGCACGGCGCGTCGGCCCGCCCGCCCGGCGCGCTGTTCGGGCGTCATCTCGGCGAGGCGGGCGGCGAGGGCGACGGCCCGAAGCATGGCCCGTTCACGGATGATCTGGGCGGCGCCCTGGTCCTGCTCGACGATGCCCAGCCGGGCGAGGAGGCGTTCGCGGGCTTGGCGGGCAAGGACGGCGGCGAGTCCACGGGAGGCGGCGTCGGGCGTGGCCTGACGCAGTTCGATGCCCATGGCCAGGTGCCACAGCACAGCCGCCATGACCGGGCCGGTGAAGGCGCGCATGGTGCCGCCGACGGGGCCGGACTCGGCGTAGGCGGGGATCGCCTGCATAGTGGTGATCACCCAGACCAGGACCCCGGGCAGGCCGGCGGCTCGCCGGGGACCGTGGAGGTTTTGGCGTGCCATCAGGGCCATGGCGAACAGGGCGAGCTCGGCAGCGGCGAACATCGCCGTGCGCTCGGCGGTGTTGCGCATGTCGAGGTGGTGGGCGGCGAACCGCCAGCTGGTGTCCGCGCTGTACGCGGTGCACACCAGTGCCGCGACCGTGGCGGCGACGACTGCCGCTGAGCCGCGCCGCTGCCGCTCGGGGCTCTGGCGCTGACTGCGCTTGGCGAGCGGGCGGGCCAGCAGCGCGCACAGCGCGAGGGCCAGGATGGCGATAGGCAGGACAGTGCCTCCCGTGTAGGGGAAGGCAGCGGCCGCATGGGGCATGTGGGAACTCCGGGGCAGGGGACGGTGGAGAGGTGACTGGGGAGGGCGATCACGGCGTTCACGGAGGGGGCGTACACGCGAGCCCCCTTCTAAAGGGGGGCTCGCGCGTGAACGCTGGGGTGCGTGTACGGCGTGGACGGTCGCGTGAACGCCTGACCTGCGGTTTCGCGGTGACCGTGTACGCGTTGGGGGCGGCGTGGGCCGGGTCTCGCATGAGGGGTGCGTGTACGCCCCCGTGTACGGTCCGAACGCCTGGCGCGGGAGGTTAGGAGACGGCGCCGATGTGGCGGGCCGAGGCGTGGTAGCGGGTCTGCTGGCCGCCTCCGTTGCCGCCTGCGGTTCCCTCGGCCTTGACCGCGAGTCCGGCCTTCACGAGGCGGTCCAGGGTGCGCCTGGCCTTCTCGATGGCGGAGCGGTCGGGGTCGGCCTCGCGGCTCTGGATGACGGCGAGTTCGCGGACGGTCAGCCCGTCGGGGCGCTTGCGCAGGAGCTCGACCGGATCCAGCTCGGGGTCGACCGTCGAGATGCCGCGCTCGTGGTCGTGGATGACCTGGAGGGGGCCGATCTCGCCGGTCGGGCACTTGAGGTGGTGGACGGTGACGGCGAGGGCGCCGGCCTTGCCCGCGACGAACAGGACGCTGCCCGCGCCGGAGGTGATCCACGTGGAGCCGTAGACGCGGTCGAGCGTGGGGTTCGCGGCGTGCGGGGCGCCCTCGGCGGCCTTGCGCTGGTGGTGCAGCTCCATGACCTCGACGCCGTCGCGGATGGCTCGCTGGCGGGCGTTGTTATAGGCGCTGGCCAGAGCGTCGTCCACCAGGGTGCTCACCGCGTCCTTGAGGCTGTCGATCACGATGGTGTCGGCCTGGTGGGCGGCGGCGAGGTCGGCCAGGAGATCGGGCTCCTTGTCCAAGGTGGCGGGCAGCGGGCCCTGCCAGACGACGAGCCCGTCGCGCAGACGCCTCTCGTGCCTGGGCGCGATGCCCCGGGCCAGGGCGCGGGCGATCTGCTGGGGCCGGTCCATGGCCAGGTAGAGCACGCGCTTGCCCGGCGCTACCGGCATGCCCAGCACACGCTCACCCAGACCGAGGCGGGCGAGAATCACCTGGTGGGCCAGGGTCGTCTTGCCGACGCCCGGGGCCCCGACGATCATCAGGCTCTCGCCGGAGGCCCAGGCGGTCTCGTCTCGGGTTCCCCACAGCGGCTCTTTGTCGGCACCCGTCTTGGTGACGAACTCCCACCCGTCGGTGATGTAGCGGGAGAGCCGTCCGGTACCGGAGGCCAGGGCCCGTTCGCGCTCGGCGCGGACCTCCGACTCGACCTCGCTGCGGATCAGGTCGGGGTCGGCGCCCGGCTCCATCGCGCGCTGCACGGTGCGTATACCGGAGGCGCGCAGGCGCCGCAGGTCTGACGCCTTCCGTACGATCTCGGCGTAGTAGACGGCGCCGCTGACCGAGGGGGTGGCGCTGGCGAGCTGGTGGACGTACAGCTTGCCGCCGACTCGGTCCAGGTCGCCTTGCGCGCGAAGCCGGTCGCACAGGACGACGGCGTCGGTGGGCTTGTCCTCGCTGCGCAGCCCGAGGACCGTGCGCCAGATCGCCTCGTGGGCCGGGCGGTAGAAATCCGGTCCGTCGAGCAGGTTGCGTACGGCGTCGATGACGGCCGCGTCGTGCATACAGGCGCCGAGCACGGCGGCCTCGGCGTCCACGTCGTGCGGCGGTATCGCGGTGGTGTCGGCCGGTGAAGGCGGGTGGCCGTGTGCGGAGGGGTGTGGCGCGTTCGGATGGGGGTCGGTCATACTGGGCATCAGCTCCTCTGTTCGCGGGTCATATGGGACGGCAATCCCGGCCACGCGGGTCGATCGCTAGGGATGGCGGTTGTGAGGTTTGCGCTTGAGCCCCTCGGTGCCACTGGCACTGAGGGGCTTTTTCTATGCCGCCTGTGGGGTGGGCGGGCTCGTTGGGGCTGCCGGGGGTCGCATAACCATGCCACACGATTGCCGATTGCAGCAATCCCCTGCGTATCGCAGAACGTGTGGTACTGTTTTGGGGTCGCTGCAAATGGCAGTGGTTCCCTACCGGAGGAAGGGGGTGGGTATGGCAGACGAAGACGCTCCCCAGGGCATCCTGCTCAGCGGCGAGAAGAACGTCGCGGTCCGCATCAAGCTGGAACGCGAAGCGCGCGGCTGGAGCACCAACGCGCTGTCCGACCGCCTGAATGAGGCCGGCTTCGAGATGAACCCGTCCGCGGTCTGGCGCATCGAGAACCGAAAGCGCCGCATCAACCTCGACGAGGCCATTGGCTTCGCCGAGGTCTTCGGCATCGACCTGCGCAACCTCGTCGGCCCGCCGCAGCTCGCCGCCCAGGCCCGAGCGATGGAACTGATCGACGCGGTCGTCGACACGTTCCGCGAGCGCCAGCGCGCCGCCGCCGCCCACACGCAGGCCACCGACGACCTGGATGCCTACCTCGCCGAACACCCCGACATCCGCGAGGAAGCCGACGTGATGGTCTCCAACGCCATCGCCGCCGAGGCCACCCAGCACCTGCTGGAGACGTACGGGCCGCCGCCCGGCCGACACCCGGACGCCGAACAGGGCGACGCCGCCCACCCGGCGTAGCTCCGGCAACGGCCCATCCGCAGAAGCGGGCCACTCAACACAACCGCCATCCCACGTGATCGACCCGGCAGGTCGGCATTGCCGTGCCACACGCCTGCCAGACGAGGACCTCACTTGCGCCGAGAGGCCATACCCCCTGCCCTCCACCAGCACCTCCTTCACTGCGCGAAGGAGGTGATCACCCATGGCTGACCGTCTCCTCAGCGTCGCCGAGGCAGCTGAACGCCTCGGCGTCGGCGAGCGCTTCATCCGCCGCCTCGTCTCCGAGCGCCGCATCCGGTACGTCAAGGTCGGCAAGCACGTCCGCATCGCCGACAGCGTCCTGGCCGCGTACATAGAGGAGCGGACGGTCGAGCCGGTCCGCACCCGGCGCTCCCGCTACGGCAGGGCGGCCTAGTGGGGCGTCCGCGCCAGAAGGCGCCGCGCCGCAGCTTCGGCGCGATACGCAAGCTGCCCTCCGGCCGCTACCAGGCCCGCTACCCCGGCACTGACGGGATCCTCCGCCCGGCCCCGGAGACGTACGAGACGAAGAAGGACGCCGAGGTCTTCCTCTCGCAGATGCAGGCCGACCAGTCGCGCGGCGACTGGCTTGACCCGACCGCAGGCGAGGTGCTGTTCGCCGACTACGCCAAGCGCTGGATCGACGAGCGTGGGATCGCGCCCACGACGGAGGAGCTGTACCGCCGCCTGCTGCGGCTCCACCTCGCCCCGACGTTCGGGCAGCAGTACGTCAACGTCATCAGCCCTGCCAAGGTCCGCACCTGGCGGGCTGAGCGTCTCCAGGCCACGGGCAAGACACAGGTGGCCAAGGCGTACCGGCTGCTGAAGGCCATCATGGAGACGGCCGTCGACGACGACATGATCCGCCGCAACCCTTGCAAGATCCGCGGGGCGGGCAAGGAGGAAGCGGACGAGCGCCCGGTCGCCTCGGTCGAGCAGGTCTTCGCCGTCGCCGAGGCGATCGGCATCCGCTGGCGGCTCATGGTCCTCCTCGGCGCGTTCGCCTCGATGCGCCCGGAGGAGCTGGCCGAGCTGCGGCGCAAGGACATCGCTCCGGATGGCAGCTCCCTATGGGTGCGCCGGGCCGCCCCCGAGCTGAACGTCGGCCGCCGCGTGATCGGCGACCCCAAGTCCCGCGCGGGGAAACGGGAGATCGCGCTGCCCGGCTTCATGCACCTGGACGTGCGCCGCCACCTCGACTGGTTCGCCGAGGCGAGTCCCGAGGGTCTGGTGTTCGTCGGCGAGCGCGGGGCCCGGCTGCGCGGCACGACCTTCGGCCGCAAGTGGCGCAAGGCCCGCGACCAGGTCGGCCTGCCCGAGGGCTTCCGCTTCTACGACCTGCGGCACACCGGCAACACGATCGCCGCTGACACGGGCGCGAAGATGAAGGACCTGATGGTCCGCGCCGGCCACTCCTCGGAGCGGGCCCAGCTGATCTACCAGCACTCGACGCGCAAGCACCAACGCAAGCTCGCCGGAGCCATCGATGTCGATGTGCGTCGCCAACGCGCGGAAGCGGAGGCGGCTGAGCGCGCGGGGGACGAAGGGGCGACCGTCCACCCCCTCGTCCCGCGCGCACGCGACACAACCGACGACTCTGTCGTGCGGGAGGCATGAGTACCCGCAGGGCTGGTCGGGCGCCCCGCTGGTCCCGCCCTGCGGCGTGTCCCCTGACGACCTTCGTCCAGAGATGATTCGGGTCGGCTCGGAGCCGCGCCGTGGCGGGGCCGGCGTGTCAGGCGATCGGGAGCAGCACCTGTTCGGGGCGGGCGGGGCAGACCCAGGCCGCGCTGTCGTCCACGGCAGCAGCAGACATCGGGTGTGGGTGCCCTGGACACGGCGGCAGGGCCTGGCCATGTGTCAGCTCGACGGCCCAGTCCTGCAGCCGGTCAGCCAGGAGCACCAGAGCTTCGACGTCCTCCACGTCCGGTGGCAGGTGGACCCGCGTCGACTCATCGGCGGCGGACACCAGCACATGGACACCGTCGTCCAGGGGCGGCTCATCGTCGAGCGGCCCTGGCCCTGACTGCACGGCAAGCCAGGAGCTGTACGCCCCCGCAGGGAAGGGCGCAGTAGCGGCAGGCCCGTGTTCCCTCGTGACGGCTGTCGGGTCGTATCCAACGGTCACGACCGAGATCTCGCACCGGCCCGCCAGGCCGAGACGGTCCAAGATCGCCTCGGCCTGACGGGTCACCAGCTCAGTGGGACGCATGCGGAAATCATCCACGAAGCGGGACGACGCCGCCCGCGAAGGTGAGCGTGCCCCGGCCGGTGCGGCCACCGATCCTGACGGAGAAGGTCATGTAGTCCTGGTAGTCCACCGCATCCCACGCGTTGACCTTGCCCATGGTCCCGTGGAACAGGTACGACGAGCCGACCGTATGCGGGCTGTTCGCGGGCTGGCTCTTCCTGTTCTTCCACCAGCGCAGACCGGTCTCCCGGACCGGACTGCTGATGATCGCCCGTACCGCCGGGGAGATCTTGTATCCCCAGTTGATGTTGTTGTAGGCGCAGTTGTGGCGGGCCATGAAGGTGCCGCGTGCGTCGCTCCAACTACGGTTGTCGTAGCACTTGAGGACGGACCGGCCACCTCCGCCGCCGGGGTCGACACGCATCGGGGTAGCGGTATCGTCCGCTGCTTCCGGAGTGTCCTGAGAGGCGTTGTCGGCCGAGAGGACGCTCAACTCCTCTGCCGAAAGTGTGCCCGCCGGTTCGGGAGTCGAGGCGACGTCCACGACGTCGTTGAACTTCGCCAGCTCGTCGGCCACCTGCTCGTCGGACATCACCGGGGTGTCGTCGCTGTGAGGGCGGTCCTCCGGTGCCTGCTTGTCGAGGACGATGGTCAGCTTGGCTGTGGCGTTGCCAGTGTCCGAGATGACGATCGGATCGTCGGATTCCGGCGCTCCCTCGGCATGGGCGGCGGACAGGGGCCCGAGGGCCATCGAGCTCAGTGCGAGTGCGAGCGTGGCGGCGGCACGTCCGGTCAATAACTTGCTGCGGCGTCCCATGCGAATCCTCCCCGAAGCGGGCAGTCGGCCAGTCCCCCGAGCCGGGGGAAGTGGATGTCCAACAGCCCGGTTCGGTGAACTTAGCTGCGGGCAGGGTTCGTTGGGCCTCTGTGACGAGCCCGCGTGCCAATCGAGCGTTCTCTGTTACAAGGCCGCAGCAATCCGGCCGCGGCTGTCCGAGAGGTGTGACAGGTGCGGCGCCGGGACCGATACTCGCCCCTCCTGGCGCGGTGACGTTCTTGTCGTCGCACATGAAGGCACTTCGCGCCTGCACACAACCATCCGTCCGCCGCGTGAGTGGTGCAGGTCACACAAAATGCGTCTCAGGATTCGAGACGATTCGGCGGCGCACCTTCATGAAGGGGCTTGCGTCGCTCAATTCGGGGCGGTAATCGGCCCCTTATGGCACGCGAATGGCACGCGCCCCAGAAATGGTCTAGACAACAAACAAACCCCAGGTCGACGACCTGGGGTTTCTCTATGGAGCGAGTGACGGGAATCGAACCCGCGCTCTGAGCTTGGGAAGCTCATGTTCTACCATTAAACTACACTCGCGCAACGATTCCCCGAAGGGGCCTCGTATCGTTGCTCACCCTACCCCATGCCGACCCCCAGGCGTATCCGCCCGGGGGTCGCTCGCGTTCCGCGTGGCGGGATTCGGGTGCCGGGGGCGGGAGTTGGGGCGTACGGTGCAGGGGGTCCAGGTGGGCGGGCGCGTCGTCGGAGTGCCGCCTGGAGTGCCGTCCCGTTCATCCCTTAATGTGGTGGTTTCTCCGTCCATGCTTGTTGTTGGGGAAGGGACTTGAGCCACTTGATGGACTCGCTGGAGCGCACCGTCGTGCGCTGTGCCGAGGGGCACGTCTTCACCACCGATTCGTTCCCGATGCAGCAGCTCGGGGCCGAGCGGATCGGGCCCGGCCGGCTGCTCCGGTGCCCCCGCTGCGCCCGCCTCCGGCACGCCGTCCCGGTGGGCGGCGAGCACCAGTAGCCGGTACGCGGTGGCGCGCGCGGGTCTGTCCGATTACGGCAGCCCCGCGCACCCTGCGTATCCTCGGGACGTGCTTCTCTCAGACAAGGACATCCGGGCCGAGATCGACGCGGGTCGCGTCCGTATCGATCCGTACGACGAATCCATGGTCCAGCCATCCAGCATTGATGTGCGGCTCGACCGCTATTTCCGGGTGTTCGAGAATCACCGGTACCCGCACATCGACCCCGCTGTCGAGCAGGCGGACCTCACCAGGCTCGTCGAGCCGGACGGTGACGAGCCCTTCATCCTGCACCCGGGCGAGTTCGTGCTCGCCTCGACCTACGAGGTCATCTCCCTCCCCGACGACCTCGCCTCCCGCCTGGAGGGCAAGAGCTCGCTCGGGCGGCTCGGACTGGTCACGCACTCCACGGCCGGTTTCATCGACCCGGGCTTCTCCGGGCACGTGACGCTGGAGCTCTCGAACCTCGCGACCCTCCCGATCAAGCTGTGGCCGGGCATGAAGATCGGGCAGCTGTGCCTGTTCCGGCTGACCTCGTCCGCCGAGTCGCCGTACGGGTCGGAGCGGTCCGGGTCCCGGTACCAGGGCCAGCGCGGACCGACCGCCTCGCGGTCGTACCTCAATTTCCATCGGACCCAGGTGTGAGCGGCAGCGAGAACATGAGCGACGTACGAGAGAACCTCACCTACGAGAAGTTCGGGGGCGCCATCCGCGACCTCGCGCAGACCATCGCGGACGACGGCTACGAGCCCGACATCGTCGTCTCCATCGCCCGCGGCGGCGTCTTCGTCGCCGGCGGCCTGGCGTACGCCCTGGACTGCAAGAACATCCACCTGGTGAACGTGGAGTTCTACACGGGCGTGGGGACCACCCTGGAGATGCCCGTCATGCTCGCGCCCGTCCCCAACGCGATCGACTTCTCCGGTAAGAAGGTCCTGATCACGGACGACGTCGCCGACACCGGCAAGACCCTCAAGCTCGTCCACGACTTCTGCGTCGACCACGTCGCCGAGGTCCGCAGCGCCGTGATCTACGAGAAGTCGCACTCGCTGGTGAAGTGCGAGTACGTGTGGAAGCGCACCGACGAGTGGATCAACTTCCCGTGGAGCGTCGAGCCGCCCGTCGTACGCCGCGAGGGGCAGGTTCTGGACGCGTAGGACGCGGACGGGGTACGGGGAGGGGCCCGGGGTTCATGTGAACCCCGGGCCCCTTTCGCGTATCCGCCCGCCCGCTAGATCGTGCCCAGCTTGATCAGGCTCAGCAGCGCCACCAGCTGGATCGCGCTCGCCCCCAGCGCCCTCGGCCAGGGCAGGTCGTGGGACTTGCTCACCATCGACGTGAACAGCGCGCCCGCCGCCAGCCAGGTCGCCCAGCCGATCACCTGGACCAGGCCGTTGTCGCCGCCCAGGAACAGGGCGAGCAGCAGCCGGGGCGCGTCCGTGAGGGACATGATCAGCATGGAGAGGCCGACGGTCGGCTGCCAGGAGCCGTCACCGCCGAGCTGGCGCGCCATCGTGTGCGTCACCGAGCCGAGGATCATGCCGCCGGCGACGAAGACCACGCCGGTCATGAGGACCACCGGCACGGCCTTGCTGAGCGTCGTGTTGATGACCTCGGCGCGGGCCTTGTCGAAGCCGAAGATCGCCAGCAGGCCGTAGAGGAACGTGATGGTGAGCGCCGGGCCCCACACGGGGTAGTCGCGCATCTGCCAGAACGTCGGTCCCGGCCGCATCACCATGCCGTTGAGCAGTTCCTTCCAGCGCAGCCGGGGGCCGGACGGCGGCGCCGTGGCGGCACCGGCGCGATAGGTCGCCCCCGAGCCGTACGGGTCCTCGCCGATGCTGAAGGCCTGGGTGTGGCCCGGGTTGTTGGCGTACGGGTCCTGGGCGGGCGCGTACCCCTGCGGCATGCCCTGGCCGTACGGCTGCGGGCCCTGACCCTGGCCGTATCCGCCCTGGGGCTGCCCCTGGCCCTGGCCCTGCCCCTGGCCGTACGGATCGCCGAAGTACTCCGGCTCGCCCTGCTGCGGGTACGGCTGCTGCTGCCCGTACCCGTGCTGCTGCTGTGCGCGCTGCTGCTGGGGGCCGGGCCACTGCTGTCCTTGGCCGTGTCCCTGTCCCTGCTGCGGTTGCCGTCGCGGGTTCCGGTCGTCCCGGCCGCGCCCCATCCTGAATCCTGCCACGCTTTCGAACGTACCTGTTCTGACGGGTCGCCAAGCCGGGGCGGCGGGAACGGGCCGTCTTTGCGGCTGAGCTGTGACATCCCTCAGGGGGACCCGGAGGGGTCGTCAGCGGGGGTTGTACGGACTCAGCCCCAGCCCGCCGTCGTGAACCCGACCAGGGGCTTCGCCCGCACGCCGGCGCCCGCGCCCGCGTACACCGCCACCAGGTCCCGCGTCTCGCCCCGGTGGATGCGGACCGCCACATCGGGCACCTTGTCACCGGTGAAGTCCGCGACCTGGAGGACGTCCGTCACCGGGGCCGGGCCGCCGCCGGGGAGGCCGGTGGCGGGCAGCCTGGGCGGGCGCGCGGACGTGCCCAGGGCGTACGTATAGGTGCCGCCGGGCCGCACCGGGCCCCGCGGGCCGCCGAGGAGCAGCCGGGCCCGCGCGCCCGGCGCGTTCGACGTGCGCACCACCAGGTCGTCGTACCCGTCCCCGTTCGCGTCCGCCTTCGGCTCCGGCGCGGCCAGGACCGGGCCGCCCCCGGGCAGCGAGGCGCCCGCCGCGCGCGGGGCGCCGGTGCGGGCGAAGGGGCCGCGCAGGAAGCTGACGCGCCCGCCGGTCGCGGTGACCGCCAGGTCCATGGCCCCGTCGCCGTCGAAGTCGCCGCAGACGGGGTGGTCGGGCCAGTCGTTGCCGTACCGGGCCCGCTCGGGGATGCCGAGGACCACCGCGCGGCCGGTGAGGCCGCCGGGGCCGCCGAAGAGGACCTGGAGGGGCACGGGCGGGCGCCCGATGCCGTCGTAGGGCGGGTCGGTCGTGACGACCAGGTCGCCGAACCCGTCCCCGTCCAGGTCGCACGCCGCCTCGGCGTCGAACGTGGCGGGCGGCTTGCCGCCGACCGGGGCCGCGTTGCGGCGCGTGGTGAGGACCTGCCGGGCGGCCGGGTCGGGGGCGCCGGCGGGGCCCGTGCCGTAGACGACCGCGATGCCCGCGTCGTCGCCGTAGCTGTCGCCCTTGGCCAGGTCGTTCACGACGAGGTCGCGGTGGCCGTCGCCGTTGAAGTCGTACGGGACGTGGCTGCCGGGGCCGTGCGGTACGGGCCGGGGCGCGCCTCCGGCTCCGGCGGCGGCCGTGGTGGCGCGGGGCACCGGGTGGTGGGCGGACGCGGAGTCGCACCCCGCCACGCCCCACAGGGCTGCGGCGACCATTGCAGCCACTCCTGCCACGGCTTTACGGGTACGCACCGGCCTCATCACGCGCCACAGGATGCCGCATCGTGGGCCAAGGGTTGAGCGCTGGGTGGCTGCGGCCGGTGCCGCCGGGCTGGGGTCGCGCTGTTCCACCGGCGGGGGCAGCGGCGCTGACGTACGAGTACGGAAAACGGCTGTGGCCGGTCTGCCTCGGGGGCAGGACCGGCCACAGCCGTGTGTGTTGTTCTTCGACCGCGGGCCGCCCTGGGCTGGTCGCGCAGTTCCCCGCGCCCTTTAAGGGGCGACCGCCTCCGGGGCCGTTTCCTCGTCCGTCACCGGGTCGGCCGGGGTCTTGACCGAGTCGAGCAGCAGCTGCGCCACGTCCACGACCTGGACCGACTCCTTCGCCTGGCCGTCGTTCTTCTTGCCGTTGACCGAGTCGGTCAGCATGACGAGGCAGAACGGGCAGGCCGTGGAGACGATGTCGGGGTTGAGGGAAAGCGCTTCGTCAACACGCTCGTTGTTGATGCGCTTGCCGATCCGCTCCTCCATCCACATCCGCGCGCCACCGGCGCCGCAGCAGAAGCCGCGCTCCTTGTGGCGGTGCATCTCCTGCTGGCGCAGGCCCGGGACGGCCGACATGATCTCGCGCGGGGGCGTGTAGACCTTGTTGTGGCGGCCCAGGTAGCACGGGTCGTGGTAGGTGATCAGGCCGTCCACCGGCGTCACCGGGATCAGCTTGCCCTCGTCGATGAGGTGCTGGAGCAGCTGGGTGTGGTGGATGACCTCGTACTCGCCGCCGAGCTGCGGGTACTCGTTGGCGATCGTGTTGAAGCAGTGCGGGCAGGTCGCGACGATCTTCTTGGAAGCCTTCGGCTTCTTCGTCGACTCGTCCTCGTCATCCTCGCCGAACGCCATGTTCAGCATCGCCACGTTCTCCTGGCCGAGCTGCTGGAACAGCGGCTCGTTGCCCAGGCGGCGCGGGGAGTCGCCGGTGCACTTCTCGTCGCCGCCCATGATGGCGAACTTGACGCCCGCCATGTGCAGGAGCTCCGCGAAGGCCTTGGTGGTCTTCTTGGCGCGGTCCTCAAGGGCGCCGGCGCAGCCCACCCAGTACAGGTAGTCGACCTCGGACAGGTCCTCGACGTCCTTGCCGACGATCGGGACCTCGAAGTCGACCTCCTTGGTCCACTCGACGCGCTGCTTCTTGGCGAGCCCCCAGGGGTTGCCCTTCTTCTCCAGGTTCTTGAGCATCGTGCCCGCCTCGGACGGGAACGCGGACTCGATCATCACCTGGTAGCGGCGCATGTCGACGATGTGGTCGATGTGCTCGATGTCGACCGGGCACTGCTCGACACAGGCGCCGCAGGTGGTGCAGGACCACAGCACGTCCGGGTCGATGACGCCGTTCTCCTCGGCGGTGCCGATCAGCGGGCGCTCGGCCTCGGCGATGGCGGACGCCGGGACGTCCTTGAGGGCCTCCGCCGACGCCTTCTCGTTGCCCTCCATGTCCTTGCCGCCGCCCGCGAGCAGGTACGGCGCCTTGGCGTGCGCGTGGTCGCGCAGCGACATGATCAGGAGCTTGGGGGAGAGCGGCTTGCCGGTGTTCCAGGCGGGGCACTGCGACTGGCAGCGGCCGCACTCGGTGCAGGTGGAGAAGTCGAGGATGCCCTTCCAGGAGAAGTGCTCGATCTGGGAGACGCCGTAGACGTCGTCGTCGCCCGGGTCCTCGAAGTCGATCGGCTTGCCGCCGGAGGTCATCGGCTGGAGCGCGCCGAGGGCGACGTCGCCGTCGGCCTCGCGCTTGAACCAGATGTTGGGGAAGCCGAGGAAGCGGTGCCAGGCCACGCCCATGTCGGTCTTGAGGGAGACCGTGATCATCCAGATGAACGACGCCGCGATCTTGAGGCCCGCGACGGCGTAGGTGATGTTCTGGATCGCCGTCAGGCTCAGGCCCTTGAGGGCCAGGATCAGCGGGTACGAGGCGAAGAACCCGGGCTCGTAGCTGTCCACGTGGTGCTGGACGCCCTCCAGGGCGCGCAGCGTCATGATGCAGACGCCGACGATGAGGATGATCGTCTCGACGAAGTACGCCTGGCCGGTGTTGGAGCCCGCGAACCGGGACTTGCGGCCCGGCTTGTCGGCCTTGCTCAGCTGGCGGACGGTGATCAGCGTGAGGATGCCGAGCGTCGTCATCAGGCCGAGGAACTCGACGAAGATCTCGTACGGCAGCCAGTCGCCGATGACGGGGATCAGCCAGTCGGCCTGGAAGAGCTGGCCGATGGCGTTGACGATCGTCAGCAGCAGCGAGAAGAAGCCCACCGCCACGAACCAGTGCGCGACACCGACGATGCCCCAGCGGTTCATCCGGGTGTGGCCGAGGAACTCCTTGACCAGCGTCACGGTGCGCTGCACGGGTTCGTCGGTCCGGGTGCCCGCGGGCACCGGCTGGCCGAGCCGTACGAACCGGTAGATCTGCCAGACGGCACGGCCGAACAGCGCTACGCCGACCGCGATTAGGACCAGCGACACAACGATCGCGGCGAGTTGCATGTGGGGGCTCCTCGGGCCTGCCAGGGATTACTAAGCAGTAACTTATCGAGCTCGTCTGAGCGTACCCATTTATCCGGCGACGCTGTAGCCGCGCACGCGGTGATCTGTGTCGCTCAGGCCGACCTCAGTGACCGGCGTCGGTGACCGGCGTCGGTGACCGGCGCCGGGGACCAGGATCGGGGACCCGCGTCGGGGACCAGTGTCGGACAGGGTTCGGCACTTTTGAAATGTCCATCGTGTTATTCAGCCCATACACGGACATAACAATCTAACTTGGTTCGCATGATCTCCGGGCTCACGGCCGCCGTCGCCGCCCTGCTCTGCACCGCCCTGCTGGCCGCGGTGGTCCGCGCGGCCGTCCTGCGCGTCGGGGCCCGGGGCCGGGGCGCGCGCGGCGCCCGCACCCCGCACCTCGGCGGGATCGCTGTCGCGGTGGGCACGCTCGCCGCCGTCGGGGCCGGGCCGGTGCTCGGGCTCGCCGCCCTCGGGGACGGTGTGGGGCCGCTGATCGGCGCCGCCGGGGCCGTGGCGCTGCTCGGCCTCGCCGAGGACCTGCGCCCGCTCGGGGCCCGGGTCAGGATCGGGGTGCAGACCGCCGCCGCCACCGTGGTGGTCGCCCTGGCGTCGGGGCTCTCGCCGGGCCCGGGCGCCCTCGCCGTGCTGTGGATCGTGCTCGTCACCAACGCCTTCAGCCTGCTGGACGCCTCCGACGGGGCGATGGGGACGGTGGCCGGGGTGACCTCGCTCGGGCTCGCCGTCTGCGCCATCGCGGACGCGCTGCCGGGGCTGGCCCTGCTGCTCAGCGTCCTGGCCGCCTCGCTCACCGGGTTCCTGCTGCACAACTGGCACCCCGCGCGGATCGTGCTCGGCCACTGCGGCTCGCTCTTCACCGGGTTCCTGCTCGCGTCGGCCACCGTGCTCGTCCACACCGAGGCCGGCCCGGCCCGGGCCGCCGCCTCGCTGTTCGCCCTGACCGCCGTGGTCCTGGCCGACGCGGTCCTGGTCCTGGTGTCGCGGCGGCGCGCCGGGCGGCCGCTGGCCGAGGGCGCGGCCGACCACATCGCGCACCGGCTGCGCCGCAGCGGGCTGACCGTGCAGGGCGCGGCGGTCGTCCTCGGGCTCGCCGCGCTCACCGGGACGGTCACCGCGCTGCTCGTCCACGACGGCCGCCTCGCCCCGCCCGCCGTGCTGCCGCTGGCCCTGGGCGCGGCGGTCGCGGTGGTGCTGCTGCTGAGGGTGCCGGTCTACGGCGACGAGGCGCTGCGTACCGAACCCGCCCCCGGGGCGGCCCACGAAGGAGCACCGGCGTGAGCATCGACTTCAAGGACCTCACACGCACCGCCCTGCGCCGCCTCCCCCGCCCCCTCGGCGCGCCCCGCCCCCCGGCCATGGACGACGGGTCGCGCCTGGTCCGGCTGCTGCGGCGGTACGAGATCGACCTCGTCCTCGACGTCGGCGCGCACTCCGGCGCGTACGGCACCATGCTGCGCCGCTGCGGCTACGAGGGCCGGATCGTCTCGTTCGAGCCGCTGCGCGAGCCCCGCGCCGAGCTGCGGCTGCGGGCCGCCGAGGACCCGTACTGGTCGGTCCTGCCGTACGCGCTCGCCGACCGCGCCGGCCCGCTCACCCTGAACATCGCGGGCGACGCGGGCCTGAGCAGCTCGGCGCTGCCCATGCTGCCCCGCCATCGCGCCGCCGCGCCGTACGCCGAGTACACCGGCACGCGCAGCGTCGAGGCGCACCGGCTCGACGGGCTGTGGGAGGGCGTCACCGCGCCCGGCGAGCGGGTCTTCGTACGGCTCGCGGTGCAGGGGTACGAGCACCGGGTGCTGCGGGGCGCGGGGGCGTACGCCGACGAGATCGTCGGAATCCAGGCGGGGGCCGCGCTGGTCCCGCTGTACGAGGGCGGGGCGGGCTTCGACGATCTGCTGGCCCACGCGCGCGAGGGGCTGGGGCTCTCGCTGATGTCGGTGCGGCCCGCGCTCGCGGATCCGGCGGACGGGCGGCTGCTCAGCTGCGAGGTGGTGCTGCTGCGGGACGACACCCCCGACCCGGCCGAACAGGTCCCTGCGCAGGTGGCGCACGGCGACTGACGCGTTTTCGGCCGCGGTTCGGTGGGGGCTGGTCGCGCGGTTCCCCCGCGCCCCAAAGGCGCAGGCGCCCTCCCGGGCGCGCCGAAGGGGTGCGCTGAAGGGGTGCGCTGAAGGGGCGCGGGGAACTGCGCGACCAGCCCCCTCACCCACCCGCAGCCGAAGGCCCGCGCGCATAAGCCGCACATAAAAGTTGAGTCGGGTCGACTCAGCTCTGTTGACCGCTGGGGGCGAGTCATGCATCCTTGAGTCAGTTCCACTCAAGATGTCAGTTGTTGGAGGAATCGAAATGGCACGTGCGGTCGGCATCGACCTGGGCACGACTAACTCCGTCGTCAGCGTTCTCGAAGGCGGCGAGCCCACCGTCATCACCAACGCCGAAGGCGCCAGGACCACGCCGTCCGTCGTCGCCTTCGCCAAGAACGGCGAGGTTCTCGTCGGTGAGGTCGCCAAGCGGCAGGCCGTCACCAACGTCGACCGGACCATCCGCTCGGTCAAGCGCCACATGGGCACCGACTGGAAGATCGACCTCGACGGCAAGACCTTCAACCCGCAGCAGATGAGCGCCTTCATCCTGCAGAAGCTGAAGCGCGACGCCGAGGCGTACCTGGGCGAGAAGGTGACCGACGCGGTCATCACCGTCCCGGCGTACTTCAACGACTCCGAGCGTCAGGCGACGAAGGAGGCCGGTGAGATCGCGGGCCTCAACGTCCTGCGTATCGTCAACGAGCCGACCGCGGCCGCCCTGGCGTACGGGCTCGACAAGGACGACCAGACCATCCTCGTCTTCGACCTCGGCGGCGGCACCTTCGACGTGTCGCTCCTGGAGATCGGTGACGGCGTCGTCGAGGTGAAGGCCACCAACGGTGACAACCACCTCGGTGGTGACGACTGGGACCAGCGCGTCGTCGACTACCTGGTGAAGCAGTTCCACTCCGGCCACGGCGTGGACCTCTCCAAGGACAAGATGGCGCTCCAGCGCCTGCGCGAGGCCGCCGAGAAGGCGAAGATCGAGCTGTCCTCGTCCACCGAGACCTCGATCAACCTGCCGTACATCACGGCCTCGGCCGAGGGCCCGCTGCACCTGGACGAGAAGCTGACGCGCGCTCAGTTCCAGCAGCTGACCGCCGACCTCCTTGAGCGCTGCAAGCACCCGTTCCACAACGTCATCAAGGACGCGGGCATCCAGCTCTCCGAGATCGACCACGTCGTTCTCGTCGGTGGCTCCACCCGTATGCCGGCCGTCGCCGAGCTCGTGCGCGAGCTGACCGGCGGCAAGGACGCCAACAAGGGCGTCAACCCGGACGAGGTCGTCGCCATCGGCGCCGCCCTGCAGGCCGGTGTCCTCAAGGGTGAGGTCAAGGACGTCCTGCTCCTCGACGTGACCCCGCTGTCCCTCGGCATCGAGACCAAGGGAGGGATCATGACGAAGCTCATCGAGCGCAACACCACGATCCCGACCAAGCGTTCCGAGATCTTCACGACGGCCGAGGACAACCAGCCGTCCGTGCAGATCCAGGTCTACCAGGGCGAGCGCGAGATCGCGGCGTACAACAAGAAGCTCGGCATGTTCGAGCTGACGGGTCTGCCGCCGGCCCCGCGCGGAGTCCCGCAGATCGAGGTCGCCTTCGACATCGACGCCAACGGCATCATGCACGTGACCGCGAAGGACCTGGGCACGGGCAAGGAGCAGAAGATGACCGTCACCGGCGGCTCCTCGCTGCCGAAGGACGAGGTCAACCGCATGCGCGAGGAGGCCGAGCAGTACGCGGAGGAGGACCACCGCCGCCGCGAGGCCGCCGAGTCCCGCAACCAGGGCGAGCAGCTCGTCTACCAGACCGAGAAGTTCCTCAAGGACAACGAGGACAAGGTCCCGGGCGAGGTCAAGACCGAGGTCGAGACCGCCGTCACCGAGCTGAAGGACAAGCTCAAGGGCGAGGACACCGCGGAGATCCGCACCGCGACCGAGAAGCTCGCGGCCGTCTCCCAGAAGCTCGGCCAGGCGATGTACGCGGACGCCCAGGCCGCGCAGGGTGCCGCCGGCGCCGATGGCGCTGCCGGTGACGGTGCGCACAAGGCCGAGGACGACGTCGTCGACGCCGAGATCGTCGACGACGAGAAGCCGGGAGACGCGAAGGGCGGCGCGGCCTGATGTCTGAGGAGACCCCGGGCTTCGAGGAGAAGCCCGACGTCCCCTCCGGCACACAGGAAGACGCCGAGCCGAAGGCCGCCGACTCCTCCGAGGAGGGGAAGGCGGCCCCGGACGGGGACGCAGCCAAGGAGATCGCTCTGACGGCACAGCTGGACCAGGCCCAGACGGCGCTCGGTGAGCGCACGGCGGACCTCCAGCGCCTTCAGGCCGAGTACCAGAACTACCGCCGCCGCGTGGAGCGGGACCGCGTCACGGTCAAGGAGATCGCCGTCGCCGGCCTCCTGACCGAGCTGCTGCCCGTGCTCGACGACATCGGCCGGGCCCGTGAGCACGGCGAACTGACCGGCGGCTTCAAGTCGGTGGCCGAGTCGCTGGAGACGGTCGCCGCGAAGATGGGCCTGCAGCAGTTCGGCAAGGAGGGCGAGCCCTTCGACCCGATGGTCCACGAGGCCCTGATGCACTCCTACGCGCCGGACGTCACCGAGACGACGTGCGTCGCGATCCTCCAGCCCGGGTACCGGATCGGCGAGCGTACGATCCGCCCCGCGCGGGTCGCCGTCGCCGAGCCCCAGCCGGGCGCGGCGAAGGAGGGCAAGGAAGGCAAGGCCGACGAGGAGAGCGTTGGCCCGGACAAGGGCTGACGCAGCGGTCATGGATGAAGTGATAGTCCGGAAGGAGGGACGTCGATGAGCACGAAGGACTTCGTCGAGAAGGACTACTACAAGGTCCTCGGCGTCCCCAAGGACGCCACCGAGGCCGAGATCAAGAAGGCGTACCGCAAGCTCGCCCGGGAGTTCCATCCGGACGCCAACAAGGGCGACGCCAAGGCGGAGGAGCGCTTCAAGGAGATCTCCGAGGCCAACGACATCCTCGGCGACCCGAAGAGGCGCAAGGAGTACGACGAGGCGCGCGCCCTCTTCGGCAACGGCGGCTTCCGGGCCGGGCCCGGCGCGGGTGGCGGCAGCTTCAACTTCGACCTGGGCGACCTCTTCGGGGGCGCCCAGGGCGGGGCTCCCGGCGGTGGTGGCGGCGGCTTCGGCGGCGGCCTGGGCGATGTGTTCGGCGGCCTCTTCAACCGGGGCGGCGCGGGCACCGGCACCCGGACCCAGCCGCGCCGCGGCCAGGACCTGGAGTCCGAGGTGACGCTCAGCTTCACCGAGGCGGTCGACGGGGCCACGGTCCCGATCCGGCTCTCCAGCCAGGCCCCCTGCAAGGCCTGTTCGGGCACCGGCGACAAAAACGGTACGCCTCGGGTGTGCCCGACGTGCGTCGGCACCGGCCAGGTCTCGCGCGGCACCGGCGGCGGCTTCTCGCTCACCGACCCGTGCGTGGACTGCAAGGGCCGGGGCCTGATCGCCCAGGACCCCTGCGACGTCTGCAAGGGCAGCGGGCGCGCCAAGTCGTCCCGGACCATGCAGGTCCGGATCCCGGCGGGCGTCTTCGACGGCCAGCGGATCCGGCTGCGCGGCAAGGGCGCGGCGGGCGAGCGCGGGGGACCTGCGGGCGACCTCTATGTGGTCGTCCACGTCGACGGCCACCCGGTGTTCGGCCGCAAGGACGACAACCTCACGGTCAGTGTGCCCGTCACCTTCGTGGAGGCGGCGCTCGGCGGCGAGGTGAAGGTGCCCACCCTCGGCGGGCCCCCGGTCACCCTGAAGCTCCCCGCGGGCACGCCCAACGGCCGTACGATGCGGGCCCGGGGCAAGGGCGCCGTCCGCAAGGACGGCTCGCGCGGCGACCTCCTGGTCACCGTCGACGTCGTGGTCCCCACGGACCTCGACGACAAGGCGCGCGAGGCCCTGGAGGCGTACCGCGAGGCGACTGCGGATCACGATCCGAGGGAAGAACTGTTCCAGGCCGCGAAGGGAGCATGAGATGGACGGCCGACGACGGCGCTTCGAAATGTCACAGCCGTACGAACTGACCGACGAATCGCCGGTGTACGTCATCTCGGTCGCCGCTCAGCTCTCCGGTCTGCACCCGCAGACCCTCCGGCAGTACGACCGCCTCGGCCTGGTCTCGCCCGACCGCACGGCCGGGCGCGGCCGGCGCTACTCGGCCCGCGACATCGACCTGCTCCGTACGGTGCAGCAGTTGTCGCAGGACGAGGGCATCAACCTGGCCGGCATCAAGCGCATCATCGAGCTGGAGAACCAGGTGGCCGCGCTCCAGCAGCGGGTCGCCGAGCTCTCGACGGCGGTGGACGGGGCGGCGGCCGCGATGCGGCAGCGCGAGGCCCAGGTCCACGCGTCGTACCGGCGCGATCTCGTGCCGTACCAGGATGTGCAGCAGACCAGCGCCCTGGTGGTGTGGCGGCCCAAGCGGCCGCAGGAGTAGCACACGTACGGAAGGGCCCGCAGCCCCTCGCGGGGGCCGCGGGCCCTTCCGTATGCCGTCAGTCCTTCGTCGCCCCCGCCGGATACAGCAGGTCGGCCATCTCGAACCGGCGGCGATGCCGCCGGGGGCGCCGTACTTCAGCGCGAGCGGAAGCCCGGCCGCCCTGCGGGGGCGCAGGGGGTGTTCAGCGACCCGTGCCCTGCCAGATGCTCACCGCGAGGGCGGCGCAGGAGGTCAGGGCGGCGATCGCGGGCAGCGGCCAGCGGGCGCGCTCCAGGGCGTCCAGGCGGTCGTCGTGCTCGCCGAGGGTCTTGTCGGTCTGGTCGGCGCGCTGGAGCAGCAGCGCCAGGTCGCCCCGGGTGGTGGCGAATCCGACGTCCACCGCGCGCCGCAGCCGTTCGAGCTCGATCGCGACCCCTTCGGCCTGGCCGCTGCTCACCATGACGGCTCCTTCGGTAGGTGGCGGATCAGGACCGCGAGGCGGCGGGACGACAGCCGGCCGCGGTGCCAGTCCAGGAGGTCCACGCCGTAGTGGCGCAGCAGCGCGGCTTCGAGCGCCTCGGCGTTGTCGTCCACGTACACGCCGAGGCGCAGCCTTCCCCCAGGCCGAGCCCGGTGTCCCGGCCCCAGGACGCGAGGGCCGCCTCGACGTCGTGCGGCGAGGGGCGGTGGCGGCGCAGCCGCGCGGACTGCGCCTCGCCCAGGAGGAGTTCGAGCGAGGCGCCGAGGTCGTCGCCGCCGAGGGCGCGCAGCCGTCGGGCGGTCTCGCGGGTGAACTCCCGGGGCAGCTCGAAGACCTCGCCGCCCAGCTCGAAGGCCCAGGCACGGCCGAGCGCTTCCAGGCGCTGGGCGAGGGCCGCGTCGACCCGGGTGACACCGGGTGCGGGTGATGCGGGTGGTACGGCCATGGGGCCTCCATCAAATGTCCTGATCTGTAAGGCGGTTGGGGGTCGAATCGCCGTACCCGTGGGGCGGGACAGCGGATACAGTCGGTGTCACCTCTTCGGGTGAGGCAGGGGAGGAAGTGACCGTGAACGTGGACGAGGACGAACGGCTGGCAGAGCGGTTCGAGGCCAACCGGACCCACTTGCGGGCCGTCGCCTACCGGATACTCGGCAACCTCAACGAGGCGGACGACGCCGTCCAGGAGGCGTGGCTGAGGCTCAGCCGCACCGACGCGGGCTGCGTGAAGAACCTCGGCGGCTGGCTCACCACCGTCGTGGGGCGGGTGTGCCTGGACATGCTGCGCTCGCGCGACTCACGGCGTGAGCTGCTGTACGACGAGCCCGTGCCGGTCCACCCGCGCGGGCACGAGGAGCCGGGCGACCCCGAGCACGAGGTGCTGCTCGTGGACTCGGTGGGCCTGGCGATGCTGGTCGTCCTGAACACGCTGGCGCCCGCCGAGCGGATCGCCTTCGTGCTGCACGACATGTTCATGGTGCCGTTCGACGAGATAGCCCCGGTGGTGGGGCGCTCCACGGTGGCCACCCGGCAGCTGGCGAGCCGTGCGCGGCGCCGGGTGCAGGAGTCGGCGCCGGTGCCGGACGCGGATCTGGCCCGCCAGCGGGAGGTCGTCGACGCCTTCTTCGCCGCCTCGCGCGCGGGCGACTTCGACGCGCTGCTCGAACTGCTCGACCCCGATGTGGTGGTGCGGGCCGACCGCGCGACCGTGGAGGTCGGCGCGATGGGCGAGGTGCGTGGGGCACTGGCGGTGGCCGGCACGTTCAACGGGCGCGCCCAGACAGCCCAACTGGCTCTGGTGGACGGCGCGGTGGGCGCCGTGTGGGCGCCGGGCGGCGAGCTCAAGGTCGTCATCGGGTTCACGCTGGCGGACGGCAGGATCACCGGGATCACGCTCCGGGCCGACCCGGACCGGCTGCGCCGCCTGGACCTGGCGGTGCTGGCGGCCTGAGCGGTTACCTACGCGGCTCAAGGACGGAGTTCACGGACAGAGGCGGTCCACGGCCGGCGTTCGCGGGACGGCCGTGGACCACCGGGTCTTAGTCAGTGTTCAGCAAGGGGTACGGGTCAGAAGGCGACGATCCCCTCCGATCCGGGAGCCAGACCGCCCGCGCTCGGCGCCAGGACGCCGGGGCTGGTGACCCTCGGCGGGTCGTCGGCGACGCCGAAGCCCTTGAGCGTGGTCAGACCGGCGTTGGCCTCGATCCGGTAGGCGCTGATGGACATCTTGTCGCAGTACGGTGTCCCCTCGACGTAGGTGGGCAGCCGTGGGTCCGCGACCTTCTCGTCGATCCCGGCGGTCAGCACGTACAGGTACAGGCCGTCGTTGGTGATGGCCATGTCCTGGGTCGCGTGCGAGTTGCGGGTGACGGCGAGGTGGCCGTCCGCCGGGAAGAGGCTGATCGCGCCCTGCTCGTCGACGCGGAAGCCGCCGATCGAACCGCTCTGGGCGTTCGCCACGTAGACGACGCTCGGGTCCAGGGTGCTGTTCGCCGTCCAGCAGGTGGTGAGTTCGGTGGTGGTCACCGAGCCGCTGATCACCTGGAGGGTGCCGTCGCGGTTGACCCGGTAGGTGGACATGGAGCCGAAGAAGCCGGGGGCGCCGATGATCTCGGCCACCATCAGCACGTCGCCGTGGAAGGTGGCGGTGAAGGGGGCGAGGCCGTTGGACTGGTTGCGCACCGGCTCGCCCGCGCGGCCGTACGCGTCGACGGGGAAGACGTCGATGACGTTCGTCTGCCGCTCGGTGACGATCAGCTGGGTGCCGTCGGGCGTGAACTGGATCTGCGACGGCCCCGCCGCCGCGCCGCCGATCAGGGACCTGCGGGAGCCGTCGACCGGGGTGAGCGAGCCGTCGTCACCGATGTGGAAGCCGGAGATGGAGCCGTCGGTGGCGTTGACGGCGTACAGGAGGTTGCCGTGCACGGTCAGGCTGACCGGGCGTACGCCGCCGGTGGCGACCCGGCTGACCAGCCGCAGCCGCTCGCCCTCGATGGCGAGGGAGGAGACCTCGTTGCTGCCGGAGTCGACGCCGAACAGGAACCGCTGGTCCTCGCCGGCGATCAGCGAGCCCTGAGAGACCAGCGGGTCGGAGGTGTCCTCCAGGTCGTAGCTGCGGCCGACGCCGAGGCCGCCGGTCGGGTAGGTGCCCTTGCGGGTCAGGTTGCCGTAGACGTCACGGGCGAAGACCGTCACCGAGTTGCCGGTCTCCTGGTTGCTCATGACGTAGACGAAGCCGCCGCGCCTGGCCGGGGGCGGGTTGTCGCCGGGGTGGCCGGATCCGAGCTCGGTCACCGCATCAGCAGTCTCGTTTGATTGCACAGTGATGTCCTTTTCCGTGCCGGGTTTCCTGGAATGCGGCCTGAGGCCGCGGGTCAGCAGATTCATCGCCGGGGCGGACTAAGCCGCGGGGCCGGCCGCGCGCGAGGCCCGCAGGCCGTGCGTGGCGATGTCGTTCGCGATGTCGAGGCCGAGCCGGACACCGCCGATGTTCAGACTCAGATCCATGTCGCCGGAGGCGTTGGGGACCCAGCCGTCGTAGTTCCAGTGCACGCCGAGGAATACCCGGCTGAGGCTGTTCTCCCTGATCATTTCCCAGAGCCCGCCGGGGAATGTACGGGCCACCCGGGTCCGGGCTGTCCCCTGGGGGTCGGTGCTGGTGCCGTTGAGTTCGTCGGAGACGAATTCCAGACCGTCGGCCAGATTGTCGGGACCGTAATTCCCCTGGTGGTAGAAGTGCCGCACCGACTGGAAGGCGGCCGCCCCGAAGGTGGCGTGGCCCGAGGGGTACGACGGGAAGTTCGGCGTCCGGTTGACCTTGCCGCCGGGGTTGTTGGTGTTGGGCGCGCCCAGCGGCAGCCACTCGGGGTCGGCGTCCGCGCTCAGGGCCGCCGTGCCGGTGCCGGCCGGTCCCGAGGAGGTGTCGTGCTCGCGGATGCCGACGACCGGGCGCCACAGGTCGTAGTGGTACTTGTCGAACCAGGCCAGGATGCCCGCGTCCGCCATGGCCGTGTTGAGCAGGGCGAACAGCCGGGCGTTCTTGCCGGTGTCGTTGTGCTGCGCCTCGGCGACCTTGCGGACGACCTGGTTGTAGAAGCGGGGCGGCGTGCCCAGGCCGACGACCCCGTCGTACGCCCAGAACATGCCCGCGGTGGTCTCCTGCTGGGTGCGGCGGCTCGCCCGCAGGTCCTCCGGCAGCGCGCCCATCAGATGAGTCGCGATGCCCTTGGCGCGCACCTGGCGCAGCCCCGCCCGGTACCTCGGGGTGCCCGGCCGCGGCGGGGCGTCCAGGTGGTGGCGGGTGGTCGCCGCGAACAGGTGGGAGCGGGCGCCGTAGAACGCGGCGTACGCGCCCTGGCCCGGGTCGACCGGGTCGGGCCGGTGGTGCAGCCGGTCGACCGAGTAGACGTAGCCGTCGTCGCCGAGGCCGGGGTCGTTCCTGCGCAGCGACTGGAGTACGCCGGCGACCCGCAGGCCGAAGGTGTGGCCGTCGCTGGTGCCCTGGCCGGAGGGAAGCCCGGCGGCCCGGTGCTGGGCGTTGAAGTAGTCCTTCTGGGTGGGGTAGAGAGCGCTGAGCGTGGCGTGCGCGGCGGCGGCTATGGCCGCGTCGGAGGAGGCCCCGACCGGGGCCTGGGGCAGCGAGCCGCCCAGGTAGCAGTCGTGGCCGGGGTGGATGCCGAAGTAGGCGTCGTGCATGGCGAGATGGGTCATCGCCAGCGCCCGGGAGGCGCCGCACGGGCCCCGGGTGCCGGCCTCGGCGGGGGCGCCCGTGGTGTGGGTCGTGCGGTCGGCTTCCAGGGCGACCGCGTTCCAGAACAGGATCTGATCCACTGGTGGGTTCCTTTCCAACACGAAGCGGCAGACCCGTCGCCCCGGATGTGGGCGCGGATCTGCCGCTGCGACAAGTGTGATCCGAGGTCGCGAATTCCGCAACCGGGCTTTCTCCAGGGACATTTGGCGGCCGTGCGGCGGCATGGGAAAAGGCCCCACCCGGATACGGGTGAGGCCATGGGGAGATGGTGAAGTGATCCCTATGCGATCTCGTCGCGATGTACGGAACGCTCCGCCGCGAATACGTCCTCAAGCCGGTAGAGCAGCCTGCGCCCCTGGCGGCCCGCGGATTTCAGATGTCCCAGCTGGACCCATTTGCGAATCGTCGCGGGCGATACGGCGACTTCGGCGGCGGCGAGGTCGCCCGAGACCAGACATGTGCTCACGAAGCCTCCCCCTGGGCCGAATCCCCCTGGGGTGAACCCCCTTGGGCTGAATCCCCTTGGGCCGAATCCCCTTGGGCCGAATCCCCTTGGGCCGAACCCCCTTGAGCCGAACCCCCTTGGGTCGATTCGCCTTGCGCCGAATCCCCTGAGGCCGTCTCCACCACATGGCGGCAGACGGGGTTGACGCAGAGCACGGCGCCGCGCTCCGGGAAGATGCGCAGCGACACCGAGTCGCACGCGGGGCAGCGCCCGTCGAGCCGGATCA
Organism: Streptomyces sp. NPDC059994; assembly: GCF_042737755.1. Classification (NCBI taxonomy): domain Bacteria; kingdom Bacillati; phylum Actinomycetota; class Actinomycetes; order Kitasatosporales; family Streptomycetaceae; genus Streptomyces; species Streptomyces sp. NPDC059994. The sequence goes on along the minus strand of NZ_JBHWUR010000009.1, from coordinate 1,999 downwards.
TCTGCTCCGGGTCCCCGAGCTCGCGGGCGCAGCGCCGGGCCATGCGCCGGGTCTCCTGCGTCAGGTGCTCGGCGAGGTCGGGCAACTCCCTTACGCGGTCCAGGAGTCCGGCGATGCGGCGCAGCCGGGCCACCACCGGGGCCGGGGCCGCCGGACGCAGGCCGAGCCGCTCCCGTACCGCCTCCTCCAGCTCGACCACGCCGTCGGTGATGTCCCGTACGGCGTCGGAGATGTGCAGCCGGATCGGGGCGGTGGTGGAGCGCGCGGCCCCGCCGCCGGGCCGTTCGCGCAGGCCCGTGGGGGACGGGGCCAGCTCGGCGAGGAGGTCGGGGAACCGGCGCGCCAGCGACTCCAGCCACACCGCGCCGGCGTCCGCGCCCGCGTCCGTACCGTCGGCCTCTACCGTGCCCGCGCCCTCGGTCCTCATCGCCCCGCCTGCCGGGAGGCGAGCACCTTGGTCCGTTTGACCTCGCGGCCGTTGCGCCAGAGCCGTCCGCCGCTCACCCCGTCGAAGAAGGTGTGCGCGGGGTCGACGACCATCTCGCACTCCCTGCGGACGGGACACTGGTTGCATGCTCGCAATACCGGTTCCGCTTCGGAGGGAACGCGGGCGAATACGGAGCGTTGTGGAAGATTTGTGCAGGCGGCGGCCCTGCGCCAGTCGAGGTCGTCCGCCGATCGGGATAAGTCCGAGGTCAAGGGCGTCTTTGGAGCGGTCATGTGTGCGGGCACGTGCAAACCCCTCCCCACGTATGGGAACACGAGTTCGGCAAATTGCGAACGCGTGATCAGGGTGACACGGTGCGTGCGCGTACGCAAGCGACTCCTGCGTGCGAGCGCGCACCTACTGTCACGCGAGTGCGCCAGGAGTACGCTGTTCCCCGCGACGAGGGAGAGCGACCACATGGGTTCGAGCGCACGGGCCGGCGCCCGCAACGAGCAGGGCTACCGCGGCGACGGCGGCCGGAGCCACGCGGACGGGCTCGAAGAGTTCGCCACCTGGATAGAGCGCCTGATGCGGCTGCGTGGCTACGACATCGACAGCCCGCGCGGCGGCGGCAAGTCGAAGCTCGCGGACGACGCCGGGGTCCACCGGGCCGCCGTGAGCAGGCTGTTGCAGCGCCAGAGCATGCCGGACCTGGAGACCATGCGCAGACTGGCGGCCGTGCTCGGCGTACCGCTGCGGGACATGCTCATCCGGTCCGGGCGGCTCTCCGAGGACGATCTGCCGATTGCCGTGACCCGGGGCGGGCAGGACGTGGATGGCCCTCAGCCGCTCAGCCCCGAGGAGGCCGCCCGCCGCATGGGGGTGCCTCCCGAGCTGCGGGAGCTCTTCGTACGCGTGACGAGGGCGTTCCTGCCGGAGAGCGGCGAGGGGGCCGGCAGCCCGGGGGTGTGAAGGGGGCGGGGGATGGCGGACGACGACGGGTCAGGGGACGAACAGGACGGACTGGCCCAGCTGTTGGGCGGCCTGCTGATCGAGCTGGGCGAGAAGGTCCGGCGCGCCGGCCTCGACGGCGTACGCGTCCTCACCGACGACGAGCTCCAGCGCGAGCAGCTCCGCTGGTTCCAGGAGGGCTGGGAGGAGCACGCCCGCGTCAGCCGCCGGGCGGCCGCGGGCGAGCCCGCCGGTGAGTGGGGCGACGACGGGCCGCAGCGGACGGGGCGCCCCCCGGAGAGGGACGCGTACCCCGGTGGCGACGGTGGGCGGGACGCGGCCGGGCATCCCGAGGCCGGTCAACCACCCGCGCCGGGGCGGCTGTTGCAGTTCCCCCAGTCCCCTGACGGCCGCCCCGCGCACCCCCTGCCGATCGTCGGCACCGGCGAGACGCGCGGCAAGGACCTGATGCCGCACCGCCCGCGCGGGCGCGTGCGTGGCCGGGCCACGGACGACGAGGAGCCACCTGGGAGCCACCCGCACGTGTAGACGGGCCGGTGTCTGTCCGCGGACCGTCTGTGGCTGGTCGCGCAGTTCCCCGCGCCCCTGACCACCTAGGGG